>NZ_JARE01000044.1:0-25267 GCF_000708325.1 Microbacterium sp. Cr-K20
CCACCCGCGACGGGCAACGACAAGCCGGCGGCCGGTACGTCGAACTCCACGACCACGAACACGAGCACGAGCACGACCCCGGAGAAGGCGGCGGTCGCGGCCACGGTTCCGACGGCTCCGACCGGCCTCTCCCACGAGATCGACGGAACGACGCTCTCCCTCGCCTGGACGGCTCCGGCCGACGGCGGCTCCGCGCTCACCGGCTACAAGCTGGTCCTGAACGAGGGCACGCCGATCGCCCTTCCGGCAGATGCCACCGAGTACGAGATCGAACTCGGTGAGGGCACGTACGACCTCACGCTGATCGCGACGAACGCCGTGGGCGACTCTCCGGCGTCCGAGTCGATCGCGGGCGTGGAGATCGCCGGCGAGGAGACGGAGACGGCGAAGACCGCTGCGACCGTCACCGCCGAAGCGCCCGTGGAAGCCGGGATCCCCCTGGCGGCGCCGCTGACGCTCGGCGGCATCGTCGTCGTCGCCGGCGGGCTGCTCACCTGGTGGTGGCTGCGTCGTCGCTCCAGCGCGACAGCGACCGTCCCGGCCGCGGCATCCGACGACGGCACCCCCATCCTCTGACCCGATCACGCACACGCACCGAGAACAGGAAACCTTCATCATGTCCAGAACAGCACGAGGCAGACGTCTCGCCGCGGGGTCCGTCATCGCGGCGCTCGTCGCGGGCGGAGCCGCGGGTCTCACGGCCCTCCCGGCAGCAGCCGCCCCGGTCCCCACCCCGACGTTCGACTACTTCGCCGACACCATCCCGGGCCTCCGCGCCGGCTCGGTTTTCGAGTCCGTGACGTTCGAGCGGTTCGAGAGCCTCCTCAACAGCGACGGCACCTACGCGTTCCTCCTCGGCGGTCCGAGCGATCCCACCACCGTCGCCACCGCGGCGCAGATCGACCAGGTCGCTCAGCAGTACGGCGTCGACGCGATCTACACGTTCGATCCGCTGCTGGACGGCGCCTCCGTCGACATCCGGACGTTCGTCACTGGGGTCACCGGCGAGGCCGCGGGCGCGCTCTACACGCGCCTCGTCGACGGGTACCTGAATAAGGACACGACCCCCGAGTTCGGCGCAGGCACCGACCCCTACCTCTTCGTCTACGACGGCGACCGCCGCGTGGAGGGCGTCGAGGACCGCATCGTCTCGTCGCTCGGCGGCAGTGAGGACACCACCTCGGCCGCGACGGACGGCTACCGCCAAAGGGTGGCATCGGTGTTCGAGGCCGTCGCCGTGAACGGCCAGGCGACGCTGGACACCCAGTCGCAGTACGAGTTCTTCTCGACCGCGGTCAACTCCCGCCACCGCGCGGCGTACAGCACCAACCTCACCGCGTACGGCGAGACCATCTTCGCGGACGCCGACGCCGATGACTTCGTGCTGCAGTCGATCACGTACCCGGAGCTCGTCGACCTGCTCGAGTCGGACGGGGAGCACACGATCCTGTTCGGCGGCACCTGGTGCCACAACACCCGCGCCGTGATCCGCGCCGTGAACCACAAGGCCGCGGAGTCCGGCGTGCAGACCGTGTACGTGTTCGACCTGCGCCTCGACGGCTGGAGCGGGGCGAACGCGCACATCCGCGACACCAACTCGTCGATCGCGCACCTTTACGGCGACCTGGTGCAGAAGCACCTCCCGAACCTGCAGACCCAGTACGTCCTGAACGGCAGTGCCGGCCAGCGGGTCGAGTACCACCCGGGCGGCGACACCGCGGCGGAGAAGGTGGCAGCCCGCAAGCTGCAGGTCCCGTACCTCTTCGACTACGACGGCTCCGCCACGGCCGCCCCCATCACGAAGAACTGGATCCAGGACAACGGTGAGGCGGGCTTCCGCGAGTACATGACCGAGTGGTGGTGGATCTCCGACCTGCAGGGTCCCGCGAAGCGGCCGAACCAGACCGATGAGCAGTACGAGGCCGGTCGCCTCACGAACCTCGCGTTCGCCGATGAGGCGCTCGCGAAGCTCGATCAGTTCTTCGGACTCGGGGTCGAGCCCGTGGTGACCGCTCCCGCGGCGCCGTCGGCTCCGACGGTGACCGCTGTGGGCGATGCCGTCACGGTCAGCTGGGCCGCCCCGGTATCCGACGGCGGATCGCCGCTCACCGGATACTCCGTCACGCTCGGTGCCACCACCGTCGACATCGCGGTGGGCGTCACCAGCCACACCTTCACCGGGGTCCCGGTGGGCACCCACTCGGCGTCGGTGACGGCGCGGAACGAGATCGGGAGCTCGCCCGCTTCCGCCACCGCCTCCGTCACCGTGGGCGGCGACCAGCCCGGCGAAGGCGAGCCGGGCGGCGGCGAGGAGGGGGAGCTCCCCGAGGCGGGAGACGCCTCCGTCACCGTGACCGGCGACCTGCGCCCCGGCGGCGAGATCAGGGTGCAAGGAGAAGGGCTCGACCCCGACTCCGACGCCGTGCGCGTCGAGCTGCACTCCGTTCCCACCGTCCTCGGCAGCACGACCGCCGCGGCCGACGGCACGTTCGCGCTGAACGCCACGATCCCGGCATCCGTCCCGGCCGGTGGCCACGCGGTCGTCGTGTTCGTCGACGGCGTCGAGGTGGCTCGCACCTCCGTGACGCTGGGCGCATCGGGGCTGGCCAACACGGGAGCTGATGCCGGGCTGCTGATCGCCGGCGGCGTGACCGCCCTGGTCCTGCTCGGTGCCGGCGGTCTGCTGGTGGCTCGCCGGCGAGCGGCGTCGGCATCCTGACGCACGCACGTCGCATCCGGACGCCCCTTCCCTCCCGCGGGGGAAGGGGCGTCCGGCGCATCCCGCGTGCGAGCACGCGGATACGATGTACTCCGTGACCACCGTCGACCCCACGCTGCCGCTGTCGCCCTATCGGGAGATCGGCCGCGCGGAATGGGCCCGGCTCGCCGCCGGACTCGAGCAGCCCCTCACCGAGACCGAGGTCGTGGAGCTGCGCGGCATCGGTGACCGGCTCTCCCTCACCGAGGTGCGCGAGGTCTACCTGCCGCTGAGTCGCCTGCTCAGCCTCTACGCGACCGCCACCAAGCGTCTGGGGGCGGCCACGTCGTCGTTCCTCCAGGAGGACGACACGACCACCCCGTTCGTCGTCGGCGTCGCCGGGTCGGTCGCGGTCGGCAAGTCGACCATCGCGCGCCTGCTGCGCGAGCTCATGAGCCGTTGGCCCGGCACTCCGCGCGTCGAGCTGGTCACCACCGACGGCTTCCTCTACCCGAACGCCGAACTCGAGCGCCGCGGGATCATGGATCGCAAGGGCTTCCCGGAGTCGTACGACCGCCGCGCGCTGATCGAGTTCCTCACGAACGTCAAGAGCGGCGCGACCGAGGTGCGCGCTCCCTTCTATTCGCACATGCGCTACGACATCGTGCCCGACGCCAACGTCGTCGTCCGTCGTCCCGATGTGGTCATCGTCGAGGGCCTCAATGTCCTGCAGCCGCCGCCCGCGCCGAACGACGTCGCCGTGAGTGACCTCTTCGACTTCTCGATCTTCGTGGACGCGGACACCTCGCACATCGAGAAGTGGTACGTCGACCGCTTCCTCGCCCTCCGCCAGGCCGCGTTCGCCAACCCGTCGTCCTACTTCAACGTGTTCGCGCACCTCACGGACGAGGAGGCGATCACCACGGCACTCGGATATTGGAATGAGATCAACATGCCCAACCTCGTCGAGAACGTGATGCCGACGCGGCACCGTGCGCGACTGGTGCTGCGCAAGGGCGCGGATCACGACGTGGAGAGCGTGCTGCTGCGCAAACTCTGAGCGCCGTTCGGGTCGGGAGAATGTACGGACGACTCGCAAAAAACCCGCCTTACTCTTGATCCCATGTGTGGAATCGTCGGATACGTGGGCCCGCGCCCCAGCCAGGACATCCTTCTCGCCGGTCTTGCCCGCCTCGAGTACCGCGGCTATGACTCCGCGGGCGTCGCCGTGATCGACGGGGACGGTTCGCTCGGCATGCGCAAGAAGGCGGGCAAGCTCGCCATGCTGCGCGACTCGCTCGCCGACGCGCCGCTGCCCGACGGGTCGACCGGCATCGGTCACACCCGCTGGGCGACGCACGGTGGACCGACCGACGTCAACGCGCACCCGCACCTGGCCGACGATGACAAGCTCGCCGTGATCCACAACGGCATCATCGAGAACTTCTCGGCCCTGCGGGAGGAACTGCTCGCCGATGGCGTGGTGTTCCGCAGCGAGACCGACACCGAGGTCGCGGCGGCCCTGCTCGGGCGTGAGTACGCGGGCAACGGCGGCAACCTGCAGCTGGCCTTCCGCAGCGTCGTGAACCGTCTCGAGGGCGCGTTCACCCTGCTGGCGATGCACCAGGACCACCCCGGTCTCGTGGTCGGCGCCCGCCGCAACTCCCCGCTCGTGATCGGACTCGGCGAGGGTGAGAACTTCCTCGGCTCCGATGTCGCCGCCTTCATCGAATACACCCGCAAGGCGCTGTCGATCGGACAGGACCAGATCGTCTCGATCACGCCGGAGGCCGTCACGGTCACCGACTTCGCCGGCACGCCCGTCGAGGCCGAGCCGTTCGACGTGTCGTGGGATGCCGCCGCCGCCGAGAAGGGCGGATGGTCGAGCTTCATGGCCAAGGAGGTCTCGGAGCAGCCCGAGGCCGTCGCGAACACGATCCGCGGACGCATCCAGGACGGCCAGGTCGTCATCCCCGAGCTCGACGGACTCGACGAGCTGTTCGTCGGCATCAACCGTGTCATCATCACCGCCTGCGGCACGGCGTCGTATGCCGCGCTCGTCGGCAAGTACGCGATCGAGCAGTGGGCACGCGTCGCCGTCGACGTCGAGCTCGCGCACGAGTTCCGCTACCGCGACCCGGTGATCGGCGCCGACACCCTCGTCGTTTCGATCAGCCAGTCCGGCGAGACCATGGACACTCTGATGGCCGTGAAGTATGCCCGCGAGCGCGGCGCACGCACGCTGTCGGTCTGCAACACGCAGGGCGCCACGATTCCCCGCGAGTCGGATGCCGTCGTCTACACCCATGCCGGCCCCGAGGTCGCCGTCGCGTCGACCAAGGCGTTCTCGGCGCAGATCACCGCACTGCTGCTGCTCGGCCTGCACATGGGCCGTGTGCGCGGAGCGATCGCCGACGCGTCGACCGACGTCGCCGAGCTCGCAGCTCTCCCGGAGAAGATCGCGAAGGTCCTCGAGAGCGAGCAGGAGCACGTGACGCAGCTCGCCGGCTGGATGGCGGACACCCGCTCGGTGCTGTTCCTCGGTCGCCACGTGGGCTACCCGATCGCGCTCGAGGGTGCGCTCAAGCTCAAGGAGATCTCGTACATCCACGCCGAGGGCTTCGCCGCCGGCGAGCTCAAGCACGGGCCGATCGCGCTCATCGAACCGGGACAGCCGGTGTTCGTGCTGGTGCCGTCGCCGCGTCACTCCGCGCTCGTGCACTCGAAGGTCGTCTCGAACATCCAGGAGATCCGCGCTCGCGGCGCCCGGGTGATCGTGATCGCCGAAGAGGGCGACGCGGCCGTGCTGCCGTTCGCCGACGAGGTCATCCACATCCCGCTGGCCGGCGCGATGTTCGAGCCGCTGCTCGCCGTCGTCCCGCTGCAGATCTTCGCGATGGCACTCGCCACCGCCAAGGGACTCGACGTCGACCAGCCCCGCAACCTCGCGAAGTCGGTCACGGTCGAGTAGTCCCGTCTTCACGTCGCACGAATGGCCTTGTTTCCACGGAGACGAGGCCATTCGCACGATTCCGATGCGACGCATGCTCGCTAGGCTGAACGGGTGATCATCGGCACCGGCATCGACCTCGTGGACATCCCGCGATTCGAACGGACGATGACCCGAACGCCCCGCCTCAGGGAGCGGCTCTTCGCCCCCTCCGAGCGCACGCTGCGCCTTCCCTCGCTCGCCGCGAGATACGCCGCCAAAGAGGCGCTCATCAAGGCGCTGGGCGGTTCCGACGGCGTGCACTGGACCGAGATCGAGATCGCCTCCGAGCCGTCGGGACGCCCGCACTTCGTGCTCACCGGTTCGACCGCCGCGGTCGTCGAGGAGCGCGGCATACGTACTCTGCATCTGACCCTCACCCATGACGCCGGCCTGGCCGCGGCGTTCGTCGTCGCCGAAGGAGCCCCGCTGTGACCGTCCCCTTCCGCGAGGCGACCATCGATCTCGACGCGATCGCCGACAACGTGCGGCACTTCCGCCGACTCACGGGCGTCGAGGTCATCGCCGTCGTCAAGGCCAACGCCTACGGGCACGGCGCCGCGGCCACCGCTGTGGCCGCGCTCTCGGCTGGCGCCACGCGCCTCGGCGTCGCCGAGATCCCCGAGGCGCTCGAACTGCGCAGGCAGGGCGTGCACGCCCCCCTCATGGCGTGGCTGCACGCACCGGGGGAGAGGTTCGAGCACGCGGCCGCGCAGGACATCGAGATCGGCATCTCCTCGTTCGACCAGCTCGAAGCGGCTGCGGCGGCGGCCACGGTCGACCGGCCGGTGGGCGTGCACCTGAAGTTCGAGACCGGGCTGTCGCGCAACGGCATCGCCCCGGCCGACTGGGGGCGTGTGCTCGCCGAGGCCGCGCGCCTCGAACGCATCGGACGGCTGCGCATCGTCGGGCTGTTCAGCCACCTCTCGAACACCTCGGCGGACGACGACAGGGCGGCGCTCGCGAAGTTCGAGGAGGGTGTCGCCGCGGCCGCATCCTTCGGCATCCACCCGGAGATCCGCCACATCGCCGCGACAGCCGCCGCCATCGACCTGCCCGAGATGCGACTCGACGCCGTGCGCATCGGGGTCGGCCTGTTCGGCCTGTCCCCCTTCGACGACCGCAGTTCCGCCGAACTCGGGCTGCGACCCGCCATGACCCTCCGCGGAGCGATCGCCGCCGTGCGCAGAGTGCCGGCGGGCACGGGTGTCTCCTATGGCTACGACCACCGCACCGACCGCGACACGACGCTGGTCCTCGTCCCGCTCGGATACGCCGACGGTGTGCCGCGGAATGCCTCGGGGCGACTCCCCGTCTCGATCGCCGGACGCCGCTTCGTGAACGTCGGGCGGATCGCGATGGATCAGTTCGTCGTCGACGTCGGCGACACCCCGGTCTCGATCGGCGACGAGGTCGTGCTCTTCGGCGACCCCACGCTCGGCGTGCCCTCCGCCGCCGATTGGGCTGTGGCCGCCGAAACCATCAACTACGAGATCGTCACGCGCATCGGTCCCCGCGTCCCCCGGCGGGCATCATGAGCGTCGACCCGGCCTTCCTCGGCCGGCGGGAGATCGCGACGACCGAGGCGATGGAGCAGCTGGGCCTCCGCATCGGCGAGCAGCTGGAGGCGGGCGACCTGCTCATCCTCACCGGCCCTCTCGGCGCCGGGAAGACCACCTTCACCCGCGGCCTCGCCGAGGGGCTCGGGGTGCGCGGACCCGTGCAGAGTCCGACTTTCGTGATCGCGCGCACGCATCCGTCGCTCACCGGCCGGGCTCCGCTCGTGCACGTCGACGCCTACCGCCTGGGCTCCGCTGCGGAGCTCGACGACCTCGATCTGGACCTGGAACATTCGGTGGTCGTGATCGAGTGGGGACGCGGCATGGCCGAAGAGCTCGCCGATTCGTGGTGGGACATCGAGCTCGAGCGGCCGGTCGGCGCCTCCGACCTCGACCCCGCAGAGCTCGACCCCGCAGAGCTCGACGCCGACGCTCCGCGGATCGTCACGATCGTGCGCGAGGGCATCACGTGACGGCGGCTGTGCGCCCGCCGCTCGTCGCCGTCATCATCGAAGACGACCCCGGTGTGCGCTCGCTCCTGGACGAGGTGTTCCTCGCCGCCGGTTTCGAGACCCACCTCGCCGGTTCCGGGCCGGAGGGCATCGCCGCGATCGAGGAACACCAGCCGGTGATCACGACCCTCGACATCAATCTCCCCGGCATCGACGGGTTCGAGGTCGCGAGACGCATCCGCCGGGTGAGCGACACGTTCGTCATCATGCTGTCCGCGCTCTCCGACGAGTCGGACGTGGTCCTCGGGCTCACCTCCGGTGCGGACGAGTACCTCGTGAAGCCGTTCCGGCCGCGAGAGCTGCGCGCGCGGATCGAGGCGCTCCTCCGGCGCCCCCGGATCGTCGACACGCGCCCGGACCCGACGCCGGCCCCCGCCGTCGTGCACGAGCCGGGGACGGAAGGCGCCACCGTCTTGACCTGGCGGGGCCTGGTGCACCGCGACCTCAGCGTCGACCTCGACACGCGGCTCGTGCTGATCGGGCAGAAGCGGATCGACCTCACACCCACCGAGTTCGACCTGCTCGCCGACATCCTCGGTGCGAAGCAGCGGGTGCGCAGCAAGGCGGATCTCGCGCGCGGGCTGCGCGGCGCACCCGAAGGCTCGAACGATTACGTGAGCGAGCCGGACAAGCGCGCGATAGAGACGCACATCGCGAATCTGCGTCGCAAACTCGGCGACAGCTCTGCGCGACCGCGCTACATCGAGACAGTCCGCGGCGTGGGCTATCGCCTCGCTCCCGCCGATGACACGGCGACCTGACTGGGGCGGGGCCGCGGCTCCCCAGCCGCGGCCCCGGTGCCTGCGAATCCCCATTCGCGTGGCCCCAGCGTCTGCGTTGTTCCCCAGTCGCAGTGTCGGCCCCACTCAGAATGCTAGGGCTGCGGGGACGCCTGAAGAGCTGGCACCCGCGATCTTTGAGTAATCTTGCGGTAAAGCTGAGGTTCTTGGGGGAGGGCGAGCGTCGATGATCCGTACCGTGTCGATCTGGCGCTGGCAATTGGTCTTCACCGGCAGCATGGTGGCGATCGTCGTGATGGTCGCAGCCTTCAAGCCGCAGACTCTCGGCATACCCTTCTTCCTCGCGGGGATCACGCTGATCGTCGTCACGACCATCGCGACGCTGCTCGTCCCGTGGCACCGCCTCCCACCGAACGCGGTGATCGTCGTGCCGTTCCTCGACGCGCTCGCGGTGGGCTTGACCACCAACGCTCCCGACCTGCGGCTCGGGTTCCTGTGGGTCTTCCCGGTCGTGTGGCTGGCGTCATACTTCACCATGCCGTGGGTGGTGGGAGGCATCGCCTTCATCGGCCTCTGTCTGGTGGTGTTCTCCGATCGCACCGGCACGCCGGCCGACGTTCTGCTGCGCGTGCTCACCGCGATCATCACGCTGGGCTTCCTCGGGGTGACGGTCCGCATCGGGGCGCAGCGGGCGCGTGCCTCCCGGCGGCTCCTCCAGCGTCGCTCCGAGCAGATCAACCGCGCCGCGGAGCGTGCCGAGACCAATCAGCATCGGGTGACGCAGATCATCGATGCGCTCGGGGTGGCCCTCGTCGTGGTCACGGCGGAGGGACGCATCCTGCAGATGAACGATGCCTACCGGGTGCTGTACGGGCGGGATCGCTTCGGAGCCGCACTGCCCACGGCGGCCGTGGAGTACGACGGACGGCGCGGCGCGACCGTGCCCCCCGAGCGCACGACCCTCGCCAGGGCGGCCGCCGGCGAGCAGCTGCAGGACGAGCGCGTCTGGCTCTTCGACGGCACCGGCAAGTGGCGTGCGCTGGAGGTGACGACGCAGACGGTGGCCAGCGCGAAGGCGCGCGACCAGATCACGCTCGTCGTCATCGACGACGTCACGATGCTCCTCGAAGCAGCAGAGGAGCGCCGCGCACTCACCGCGATCGTCTCCCACGAGCTGCGCAATCCCCTCACCGCGATCGTCGGCCACGTCGACCTGCTGCGCGAGCGCGAGGATCTGCCGGGCCGGGTCCCCGCGCAGCTCGAGGTCATCGCCAATGCCGGAGAGCGGATGCAGGAGCTCGTGACGACCATGCTGGACCAGACCGTGCCGCCGACCGAGGACCCGTTCGAGCCTGTGGACCTTCGTCAGATCTTCGAGGCCGCCGCCGCATCCGCTGCGCCGCTGATCGCGGTGAATCGCCAGGTGCTGGAAATCGTCGGCGTGGATGCCCTCATCATCCACGGGGATGCCTTCCGGCTGCGTCAGGTGCTCGACAATCTGCTCAGCAACGCCGTCAAGTACACGCCCTCCGGTGGGCGCATCACGGCCCGGCTGCGGGCGATGGGTGCGCAGGCCGAGCTCGTCCTCTCCGACACGGGCATGGGCATCGCGCCGGATGAGCTGCCCCGGCTGTTCGAACCGTACTTCCGTTCCGACGCCGCCATCCGCGGCGGCATCGCCGGCACCGGTCTCGGCATGGGCATCGCCCGCGAGATCGTGGTCGCCCACGAGGGCGCCATCGAGGTCACGAGCGAGGTGGGGCAGGGCACCACTGTCACACTCCGTTTTCCCCGCCGTCGTAAGAAAGAGGTGCAGGCATGACGCCTCTCGTGCCCGTGAACGTCGACATCACCACGAGCATGGTCGCGGTCGTCACCGTCCTGACGGTGCTGGTGCTCGGCCTCGCCACACTCGCCCGCCCTTCGCGGGCGACGGTGATCTGGGGTGCCGCGTTCGGGCTCGGCATGCTCGGTGCGTACCTCTGGCTCGCGGGGCACCAGAACGACTTCCAACCGCTTCGCAGTGCGGCATCGGCGCTGCTGCTCTGCTTCGAACCGCTGATCTGGATCGGTCTGCGGGTGCACCTCGGACGACGCGCTCCCTGGTGGATCGTCGTGGTGTTCGTGGCCGTCGCTCCCGTGTTGCTCGTCGCGACATCGGACTCGCCCTGGTATCTGTCCGCTTTCAACCTCGTCTTCGTCGGCAGCGGTGTCTTCGCCGGTCTCGTCGCCTACGAGCTGCTGCGCAGGCAGCCGGTCTCGCGGGACATCATTCTCCCGCTCGCCCTGGCGTCCTGCGGCTTCGTGATCGTGTCGGTCGCCAGCGCGATCAGTGCGCTCACGATCGGCACGGCGAGCTCCGCGGAACAGCTGGACGCCCTGCGCGGCATGAACGCCGTCGGCACCATCGTGGTGTCGACCTGCGCGGCCTTCACGCTCGTGCTGCTGGTGCGGGCGGGGGAGTCCCGACCCGCCGAGACGGATGGGGTCGCGCAGCGCGCCCGTCGGCGGCTCCGGAAGGCGGAGGCGCAGAACGACCACGGCTGGTCGATTCTCGAGGTGCGTCTGGACGACCCCGCCGACCTCCGCGAGGCGATGTCGGGCTCGGAGTTCGCACGCATCGTCGATCGCTTCCACGACGACATCCAGGAGGCGCTCCCGCCGCTGGCCGATGCCGAGCGTATCGCCGACGACCGTGCCGTCGTGGTGATCCGTGCGAGCGATGAAGCGGTCAGGTTCCATGTCAGGGCGGTGCTGAGCCGGATCTCCGACATCGACCACGACCGGGCCGTCGGTGGCGTCCGCGCCTCCGCCAGTATCGGTTGGGCCACGGCCGACACCTGCGGCTACGACTACGACGTGCTGGTGGCCGCTGCAGGACGGGCGGCGGCGCGGGCACGAGAGGCCGGTGGCGACCAGTGGAAGCGGGCGGCCGAGGCCGACGCGACGGTCGCCTGAGAGGTCGAGGTCGTCGACGGCGGACGACGATTCTCCGTCCGTATGCGAGTCAGGACGGGCGCGACTCGCGGCCACGGGCGAGGGCGGCGACGATCGCATTCTCGGCATCGGCATCGGCGCCGGTCTCGGCAGCGGCGGACACGTTCTCCGCGACCACGGCCTCGATGATCTCGGTCCGCTGGATGCGCGTCTCTCGCGGCGCCTTCACGCCGATCCGCACGCTGTCGCCCTTGATCTCGAGCAGCGTGATCTCGATGTCGCCGTCGATGCGCACGCTCTCACCGATCCGCCTCGTCAAAACCAGCATTCGTTCAGCCTACTGCCGCGGAGACGGCGCCGATCGACGGGGCCGGGGCGTCACGGACGACACCGACCGTCTCGATGGTGAGCGCGGCGGACGTCGCCTCCGTGTAGGAGAGCACGGGGAGGCCGTCGGTCTGCGCCGACACGAGTCGTCGCACGGCGGGACGCAGTGACGGAGCGCACACCAGCACCGGCTCTCCGCCCTCGCGCACCGAGGAGACGGCCTGCTTCACGGACTCCACGACGGACTCCATGCGCTGCGGGTCGAAGACGATCTGCGTGCCCTCGTCGCCGGGACGCAGGTTCTCGAGCATCGCCTGCTCGAGGAGCGGGTTGATCATCACGACGCGGAGGATGCCCGCGTCGGCGAAGCGCGCGGCGATCGCGGGGCCGAGCGCGGCCCGCGCCGCCTCGATCAGTCCTTCCGGGTCGGTCGATGTCCTGGCCCGCAGCGCGAGCGCCTCATAGATCCGGCTCAGGTCGTTGATCGGCACGCGCTCGGCGAGGAGACCCTGGAGCACGCGCTGGATCTCGGCCAGCGACAGCAGGGCGGGCGTGAGCTCCTCGACGGCGGCCGGGGAGGCCTGCTTGAGGGCGTCGGTGAGCTGACGGACGTCCTCGCGGCTCAGCAGACGCGCGGCGTGGGCGTGGATCACGCTGGAGAGGTGCGTGATGATGACGCTGGCCCGGTCGATGACGGTGGCCCCGGCGAACTCGGCGCTGTGCCGCATCTCCAGGGGGATCCACTTGCCCTCCAGCCCGAACACCGGGTCGAGCGTGGCCGTACCCGGAAGGGACTCCAGGCCCTGTCCGAGGGCCAGCACCGAGCCGATCGGTGCCGTGCCGCGCCCGGTTTCGACCCCGGCGATGCGGATCACATAGGTCGCCTGTGCGAGTTCGATGCTGTCGCGGGTGCGCACGGGCGGGGTGATCAGGCCCAGGTCGAGGGCGATCCGGCGGCGGAGCGCTTTCACGCGCGCCAGGAGGTCGTCCGGGCCGCCCGTGACCAGATCGACGATGTCGGGGGAGAGGAGGATCTCGAGCGGGTGCACCCGCATCTTCTCGATCAGCTCCTCCGGCTGGTCGGTCGGGGCGGCCGTCGGGGTCTGGGCCGCGATCGCCTCCTCCCGCTGTTGGTTCGCCTTGATGCGCTGCGCGACGAGCAGCAGGAGGGCTCCGATCGCGACGAACGGCAGCATCGGCATGTGCGGGATGAGCGACATGATGATCGCGGCGCATCCCGCGATGATGAGCGCGTTGCGGGACTGCCCGAGCTGCGCCGATGCCGCCGTCCCCATCTCGGCCTCGGCCGTGGAGCGGGTGACGATCATGCCGGTCGAGACCGCCATGAGCAGCGCCGGGATCTGCGTGACGAGCCCGTCGCCGATCGTGAGGAGGCTGTAGGTGCTCACGGCCTCGTCGATCGCCATGCCGTGCTGCACGATGCCGATCGCGATGCCGCCGATGAGGTTGATGATGATGATGACGAGGCCGGCGATCGCATCGCCCTTCACGAACTTGGACGCACCGTCCATCGCGCCGTAGAAGTCGGCCTCCGCGGCGACCTCCGCACGGCGCTCGCGGGCCTCGGCATCGGTGATGAGACCGGCGTTGAGGTCGGCGTCGATCGCCATCTGCTTGCCGGGCATGGCGTCGAGCGTGAACCGGGCGCCGACCTCGGCCACGCGCTCCGCGCCCTTGGTGACGACCACGAACTGGATGACGACGAGGATGAGGAACACCACCGCGCCGATGATGAGCGAGCCGCCGACGGCGATCGCCCCGAACGCCTCGATCACCTGACCTGCGTACGCCTCCCCGAGCACCAGTCGTGTCGAGGCGACGTTCAGCCCGAGCCGGAACAGCGTCGCCACCAGCAGCAGCGAGGGGAACACCGAGAAGTCCAGCGGCTTCTTCACGAACATCGACGTGAGCAGGATCACGAGTGCGAACATGATGTTCAGGATGATGAGGATGTCGAGCAGGAACGGCGGCACCGGGACGACGAGCAGCATGATGATGCCGACGACCCCGATGGGCACCATGAGCTTGACGAACAGCTGTCTCATGCGGTCCTCCGGTAGGGAAGGGTGTGGATGCCGCGGGCGGCGCCGCGCCGACGCAGCGCGTCGACGAACACCAGCACGCGCGCGACGGCGTTGTACAGGTCTTCGGGGATCTCCTGGCCGAGCTCGCACGCGGCGTGCAGGGCGCGGGCGAGCGTGATCTCGCGCACGAGCGGCACACCGGCGCGCACGGCCTCGTCACGGATGCGTTCCGCGATCACACCGCTGCCCTTCGCGACGACCTTGGGGGCCGCGCGACCGGGCTCGTACCGGAGGGCGATCGCGATGTGCGTCGGGTTGACGACCACGACATCCGATCCGGCGACCGCGGCGATCATGCGGTTGCGGCTGGCGGCGAGCTGCCGGGACCGCCGCTGCTGACGGATCAGCGGATCGCCCTCGGAGTTCTTGCTCTCGTCGCGGATCTCGCGCTTGGTCATGCGCGTGTGCTTGCGGTTGCGGCGCATCACGACGAACATGTCGATCGCGGCGAGGACAAGACCGACGGCGATCGCGGTCTGCAGCAGGGCGGCCGTGCCCTCGGACGCCGTGCCGAGCAGGCGAGAGATCGAATGGGCGCCGCTGGCGGTGAGCACCGGCATCAGCCCCGCGATGACCACCCAGAGCGCGATGCCGATCGCCGCGGTCTTCAGCAGAGCCTTGGCGCCCTCCCACAGTGCCTGCAGGCCGAACACGCGACGGATGCCGCTGACGATGTTGAACTGCTCGAAGCGCCCGGTGAGCGGTTTCAGATGCACGCCGCCCTGGACGACCGCGCCGATCAGCGTGACGATCGCGACGGCGGCGAGCATCACCGCGATGGTCGGGAGCACGGAGGCGAGGCCACGCTCGAGCGCACCGAGTGCCGCCTCCGGCGTGGGGCTGAACACCAGAGAGGTGACGGTGAGGAGCTGCTCGGTCCCGGCGCCTGCGCCGAGGGCGATCGCCGCGGGCATGGCGATCGCCGCGGCCCCGATGCCGAGCCACGCCGTGAGGTCCTGGCTGCGCGAGAGGCGCCCCTTCTTGCGGGCTTCGTTGAGGTGCTTGTCGGTGGCCTTCTCGCTGCGTTCGCCGGTGTCGGTGCCGCTCACTCATGCACCCCCTGCATCATCTTCAGCGCCTGCCCGGAGAGGGCGTCGACGATGCCGGGGAGCACCGCGTACACGGCACCGGCCAGCAGCAGGGTGAGCAGGATCTTCACCGGGAAGCCCATCGCGAAGGCGTTGAGCGCCGGCGCGACCCGGGTGATCAGTCCGAGCCCGACGTCGGCGAGGAACAGCACCAGCACCAGGGGACCTGCGATCTGCACGGCGGCGAGGACCATCTGCGACACCCCGTCGATGAGGAGTTCGGCGGGCCCGGCCACCTCGAAGATGCCGTCGACCGGCACCGCCTCGAAGCTCCGGGCGAGACCGGCGAGGATCAGCTGATACCCGCCCGAGGCGAACAGCAGCGTCAGCGCGGTGATGTGGAAGAGCCGGGTGAACTGGGCGCCGTTCACGAGCGAGTGCGGGTCGAACGCCTGGGCGAGCTGGAACCCGCCGAAGACGTCGATCAGGCTGCCGGCCGCCTGCAGCGCGGCGAAGCACAGCAGCACGAGGAAGCCGAGCAGGGCTCCCGTGAGCAGCTGCAGCACGAGGGCTCCGAGGAACGGGCCGGTGCCGAGGTTCTCGTAGCCGGGAGCGACGGCCGTGCCCACGGCGAGGGAGAGGCCGATGGCGAGCATCGCCTTCACCCGCACCGGGATGGCGCCGTAGGAGAACGGCGGGGCGATCATGATGAAGGCGGTGATGCGCACAGCGGCGAGCATGGTCGCCTCGAGCCACGCGAAGTCGATGGGGATGAACACGCGGTCACCCGCTCAGCAGGGTGGGGATGCGGGCGAACATCTCGTTCGTGAAGGCGATCATCTCGGCGATCATCCAGTTGCCGGCGATGAGCAGCGCGATGCCGACGGCGACGATCTTCGGCACGAACGACAGCGTCACCTCCTGCACCTGCGTGATGGACTGCAGCAGCGAGATCGCGAAGCCGACCACGAGGGCCGTGACGAGCACCGGGGCGGCCAGCTTCGCGGCGATGATCAGGCCCTGGGTGCCGATGTCGATGACCGCTTCCGGGCTCATCCGACACCCCCGTAACTCTCCAGCAGGGCGCGGATGATGAGGCCCCAGCCGTCGACGAGGATGAACAGCAGGATCTTGAAGGGCAGCGAGATCATGACCGGCGGCAGCATCATCATGCCCATCGACATCAGCGCCGCGGCGACGACGAGGTCGATCACGAGGAACGGCACGAAGATGACGAAGCCGATGATAAAGGCGGCGCGGAGCTCCGAGATCATGAACGCCGGGATGAGGGTGTACATCGGCACGCTCGAGGGATCCTCGGGGTTCGGCTGACCCGCCATCCGGGTCATCAGGGCCAGGTCCTCTTCGCGCGTGAAGCGCAGCATCCACTCCTGCAGCGGCAGCTGGCCCACGTCGATCGCCTGCGTGAAGGTGAGGCTTCCGTCGATGTACGGCTGCACGGCGACCGTGTTGATCTCGGTCAGCACGGGCCACATGATGAACAGCGACAGGAAGAGCGAGAGCCCTGCCAGCACCTGGTTCGGGGGGATCGTGGGCAGCGACAGGGCATTCCTGGTCATCGCCAGCACGACGAAGATCTTCGTGAACGACGACATCATCAGCAGAAGTGCCGGGGCGACCGAGAGTAGCGTGATGCCCAGCAGGGTCAGGATCGAACCCGAGGGGCCGCCGTCGACGCCGTTGATGTCGATCGTGACGCCCTCGCCCGGGTCGTCGGGGGTGACCTCGGCGTGGGCGGCGGTGCCGGTGAGCAATGTGAGCACCGCGACCAGGGCGAAGGCAGCGAGGAGGATCAGTGCGACCCGTCGCAGCGCGCGGCCGTCGACGACCCCACGGGACGCGCTCATCGCGTGCGCCGGATGGCCTCGGCGGTCTGCCGCCAGGTTTCGGGGGAGAGGATGGAGCCGCGCAGGGGATCGTTCCGATGACGCACCCGGCGCTGCGGAGCCGGCCGGGTCGGCGATGCCGCGGTCGTCTCGGTCAGGGCGGTCGCGGCGAGGATGCGGTCGAACTCCGCGGCATCGGATGCGGCGTTCGCGGTGGCCGCCGACCAGTGGGTGTCTGCATCGGGTTGCGCCGCGGCCTTGACCGGCAGCTTGTCGACGACGCTCACGCCGTGCTCGGTGACACCGAGGACGTACCGGGCGTCTTCGGTCTGGACCACGACCACTTGCGCCTTCGGACCCACGCCCTGCCGCCCGAGCACCGTGATGACCTCGCCGTCGCGCCGACGGGCCTGCGTGCGCGCGACGCGGCGCTGCAGGAACCACAGCACCCCGAGCACGGCGGCGAGCGAGAGCACGACCCGCAGGCCGAGCAGGAGGTCGTCCAGGGTCAGGCCTCGACGTTCTCGAGGATGCGGGTGATCCGCACCGCGTAGTCCTGATCGACCACGACCACCTCGCCGTGCGCGATGATGCGGCCGTTGAGCTTGATGTCGGCCGGGGCGCCGGCGGAGCGGTCGAGCTCGACGATGCGGCCGGGTTCGAGGTCGAGCACATCGCGTACCGACATGCGGGTGCGGCCGATCTCGACCGTGAGCTCCATCTCGACGCCGGCGATGCGGTGCAGACGCCGGGTCGAGCTCGATGCCGCCGCCGGAGCGCGGGTGACGACGACGGCGAGGCGGCCGATCGTGCGATCCGCGTCGTCCTGCAGGTCGAAGAGCTGCGCGGTGGGATTCGAGAAGAGCGGAGAGGCATCGCCGATCACGGCATCGCCGAGCGCGCCGGCTCCGAGCGCGGTCGTCGAGGCCTCCAGCGCGTCGCGCAGCCGGTCGGCGAGGGGCGCTCCCGCGAGCCCGTCGACCAGGGTATCGGCGTCGAAGAGCTGCACGGCGAGCTGCGCGCTGGCCTCGCCGACGAAGTGCACGATCACGGCATCGCCGGTGTCTCCGGAGACCTGCGAGGCGCGGGCGGTGACGGGAGCGGCGGTCGGCAACGACGCGGCGAAGGCGGCGGCGACGGCCGACTCGTAGGTGGTGGTGCTGGTCACGCGGGCTCCTCGGCGAAGACGGGATCGGGGACGGTGGTGGCGACGACGCACGCGAGACGGGCGCCGGCACTGCCCACAGCGGCGGTGGCGACGGTCTGATCGCCCACGGCGAACAGCATCGGGCGATCGGCGGAGTGCGGGAAGGAGATGATGTCGCCGACGGCGAGGTCGAGCACCTCACGGGGGAGCACGGCGCGCGGGGCCAGACGCAGCGAGAGCTCGATGGGGGAGACCTCGACCTGGCGTCGGACCAGGCCGGGCGCTGCGGCGCGGTCGGCATCCGAGGTGCGCACGGTGAAGCCGGCGAGCACCGACGCCGGCAGCATGACGCTCACCGGCACCGCCCGACCCGCGAGGCGCATCGAGAAGCGGGCGACGATGACCGGTTCGCCCGATGCGGCGACCTGGGCGAACTGCGAGCTGTACTGGATGCCGCTCACGGTGACACCGGAGGGGAGCAGCCCGTCCAGCGAGCCGGTCAGGTGGTCGAGCGCGTCGACGATGAGGGAGCGGATCAGTGCCTGCTCGATCGGGGTGAACGTGCGGTCCTCCGAGGTCGCGGACGCTCGTCCTCCCACCATCTGCACGATCCAGGTCGTGGCGGCGGAGGTCGGCAGCTGCACGATGAGCCGCTCGTCGGAGTCGGGCAGCGCGCACACGATCAGGGTCGTCGTGGTCGGCAGCGAGGCGGCGTACTCGCCGTAGGTCAGCATCCCGACATGCTCGACGGCGATGGTGGCACGCACGTGGATCTTGGCCGAGAGCTGCGCCGACCACTGCCGGGAGAACGTCTCGAAGGCCAGCTCGAGGGCGCGGGTGTGCTCGCGCGAGAGGGTCGCCGAACGGCCGAAGTCGTACACCTCGACTTCGGCGGTCTTCGTCGCCGTCGCTGTGCGCACGTCGGAGCGCACGCTGTCCTCGATCACCACGAACCCGACTATCGGGTGGTGATCGACGTGCGTTAGGCGGGAACGGTCAGGAGGCCGGCTGCGCAGCCTGTGCTTCGGGGATGAGTGCTCGCACCTCCTCCTTCGCGTCGGAGAGGACGACGATGTCGACGCGCCGGTTCTGTGCCAGCGCCGCGGGGGAAGAACCGGCCGCGACAGGTCGGGTGTCGCCGAACCCGACCGACTTCAGGTGCGCCGGCGGGAGCCCGGACGCCTCGACGAGGTGCCGCAGCACCTGGGTGGATCGACCGGCCGAGAGCTCCCAGTTCGTGGGGAACGGGGCGACCGATCCGCGGACGTCGGCGTGGCCTTCGACCGAGATCTCGTTCGGGGCGGTCACGAGGACGGAGCCGAGCGCATCGAGCACCAGGACGGCCTTCGAGCTGAGGGTGGTGCTGTTCGTGGTGAAGAACGTCTCGGCGCTGACGAGCCCGATCGTGAGGCCGCGCTCGTCGATGGTGAAGGTGACGTCGGCCTCGAGGCCGTTGTCGGCGAGCACCGTGCGCAGCCGCTCGCGGAGCGCGGAGAGCTCGTCGAACTCGGTCTGCGCCGCGGCCAGCTCGATGTCGGCGAAGTCCTCGCCCTTCTCGTCGACCAGCTCCGGCGGCACCACGACCCCCGTGACGGCATCCACGTCCTCCGAGGGCTCCTGGCCGAAGCCGGTCGCGAGTGACGCGCTGAGAGCCTCGAACTTCTCCTGGTCGACGGTCGACATCGCGAACAGCACGATGAACATGCACATCAGCACGGTCACCATGTCCATGTAGGACGCCATCCACCGCTCGTCCGGACCGCTGTGCTCCTCCTGGGGTACGCGGCGACGGGCCCGGACGCTCACGACGCGGGCTCCGTCTCCGTCTCCTCCGCGGCGCGAGTGCGGGTGCGACGGCCCGAGCGGGCGGAGGGGCGCTCGGACACGAGGGCGCGCAGGCGCTCTCCGACGAACTGCGGCGGGGCGCCGGCCTGGATCGCGAGCATGCCCTCCATGAGCACGGTCATGCGTTCGAGCTCGAGCTCGCCGAGACGCTGGAGGCGTCCGCCGATGGGCAGCCAGATGAAGTTGGCCGACAGGAGACCCCACAGCGTCGCCACGAAGGCCGTCGCGATCATGGGACCGAGGGTGTCCGGCTTGTCGAGCTTCTCCAGCACGTGCGTGAGGGAGACGACCGTGCCGATGATGCCGACGGTCGGGGCGAAGCCGCCGAGGGTCATGTAGAAGCGTGAGGCGGTGCGGTTACGGGCAGCGGTCGAGGTGAGCTCATCCTCCAGCAGGGTTCGCAGGTCTTCGGCGTCCGTGCCGTCGGCGATGCTCTGCAGTGCCTGGCGCAGGAACGGGTCCTTCTCGTCCTCCAGCCCCTGCTCGAGGGCGAGGAGCCCTTCGGCGCGCGCCTTCTCGGCGTAGCCGACCACCGTGTCGATCATGCTCGACGCGGTGCGGCGCTCGCCGCGGAAGGCGCGGGGGAGCGACTTGACCGCATGCAGCGCATCGCGCACTGTGCCGCTCGCGATGCCGACGGCGATCGTGGCTCCGAAGACCAGCACCATCGGGGCGGGGATCAGCAGCGATCCGATGGTCGCGCCTTCGAGGTTGATCATGGCGATCAAAGCGCCGAACGCGAGGACCAGCCCGAGGATGAGGGACGGATCCATCAGAGACCCGCCTCGGGAGTGGGGGAGTCGCCCTCGTTCGCGGCGATGAGGGCGGCGGCGGTAGCGAGCACGCCGGCCCGGAACCGGGTGATCTGCGCGATCACGTCGTCCATCGTCTCGGTGACGACGAACGTCGCACCGTCGACCATGATGAGCGTCGTGTCGGGCGTTGCCTGGACACGTTCGATCAGGTCGGGATTCACCGCGAACCGGGAACGGTTCAGGCGCGTGAGGACGATCATGGGCTCCATCCTGGAAAGATCCGTCCGCGTTCCGGGGAGCGCGGACCCGACGGCCCGTCCTGGGCTGTCGGAGGTGACTGTCGGCTGGTGAGCGTCCGGCGTTAGCGACGGGGCCGGTGGGCGCGGGGAACCGGCGCGTTGGTGCCGCAAACACGAGTAGTCGCTCCGTTACTCGTGGTTAAGGGTGCTAAACCTTAGTTTCGGGTGCACGCGAGTCAGTTCGTGCTGCAGAAGAAATTGCATCTGCAATAATCTGCGTATGAATGCAGATGCTAAATGTGCACTGACCGCGGAGAGCAGCTATGTCGAGCTCGCGGTCGAGGTCTTCTCGATGCTGGCCGACGCCACCAGGATCCGGATCATCCTCGCTCTGCGCGATCAGGAACTGTCCGTGAACCATCTCGCCGACATCGTCGACAAATCGGCTCCCGCCGTCTCCCAGCACTTGGCGAAGCTGCGCTTGGCGCGGATCGTCGTCACGCGTCAGGAGGGCACGAAGGTGTTCTACCGCCTCGCGAACGAGCACGCCCGTCAGCTGGTCGCCGACGCGATCTTTCAGGCCCAGCACACGCTGAGCAACGACCCGGCCCACCACCGCGGCGAACACCCGGCGCCGGAAGACACCCGCTGATGCTGCAGGTCCTCCGCAACGGCACGTACGCGAAGCTCTTCTCGGCGCAGGTGATCGCTCTGCTCGGGACGGGGCTGGTCACCGTGGCGCTGGGCCTGCTCGCTTTCGACATCGCCGGCGACGCCGCCGGTTCCGTGCTCGGCACGGCGCTGACGATCAAGATGGTCGCCTACGTCGGGGTCGCTCCGCTGATCGCCGCGGTCGTCGACCGGCTCCCGAAGAAGGCGGTGCTGATCACCGCAGACGCGGTGCGGTTGGGGATCGCGCTCCTACTCCCGTTCGTCACGGAGGCCTGGCAGATCTACGTGCTGGTGTTCGTGCTGCAGTCCGCGTCGGCCACCTTCACTCCGGCCTTCCAATCCTTGATCCCGTCCGTGCTGCCGGACCCGAAGGACTACACGCGCGCCTTGTCGCTGTCACGTCTGGCCTACGACCTGGAGGCGCTGCTCAGCCCGACGATCGCAGCCCTGCTCCTCACGGCGGTCACCTACAACAACCTCTTCGTCGGCACCGCGATCGGCTTCGCCTGCTCGGCACTCCTCGTCCTCCTCTCGCGCCTTCCCGCCCGCGTCGACGACGGCCCCGCACTGCCGTTCTGGCAGCGGGTGCCGCTGGGTGCGAAGGTCTTCGCGCGCACTCCGACGTTGCGCTTCTTGCTGCTGACGAACGTCGTCGTCGCAGCCGGCACCGCCATCGTCCTGGTGAACTCCGTCGTGTACGCGCGCGGTGTGTTCTGGCTCGGAGAAGAGGCACTCGCGTTCGCCCTCGCCTGTTACGGCATCGGCTCTCTCGTCGTCGCCGTGAACATCCCGTGGGTGGTCGACAGGTTCGGGGTCATCCGGACCATGATCGCGGGGGCGCTCGCCATCGTGGCCGGGCTGATCGCCGCCGTGCTCGTGACGGCATACGCGTCGGCCGACGGCAGCGGCTGGTTCGTGCTGCTCGGCACCTGGGTCGTGCTGGGTATGGGCACGTCTCTGGTGAACACCCCGTCGTCGAGGCTGCTCGCCGACGCCTCCACCCCGCAGAACCGGAACCTCGTCTACACGGCGCAGTTCGCGCTCTCGCACGCCTGCTTCCTGATCACCTACCCCATCGCCGGCTGGCTGGGGGCGGCGAGCTTGACCGCCGCCGCCGTCGCACTCGCCGTGATCGCCCTCGTGGCCGGAGCGGTGGCCGTGACGTATGCGCGCCGGGCATTGGCGCCTCGCGACCCCACCCGTATCCGGGCCGACGCCTCCGGTCGGAGCTAGCACCGACATCTCGAGGGCGCCGCTGATGATGCCGCCCAGGCCATCGGCCGGTGGCCGGTGTGCATCCGATGTCAGCGGTGGCGGCGCTGGTCGCGTGCGAGCCCGGGATCGTGGCGCAGACTTACAGTTGCGCTCAACTGTAAGTCTGCGCCACAGTGCGCGCATGTCCCAGACCAGCCCGCACACTCCAGGTGAAGTCGCGAAGTCGGTTCCGGGCAGGGCCGCCCCCGGCCGGTCTTTTCTGCGTCGGCCTGCCCGGTAGCGAGGACCATCTGACTTCGGCCGCCACGTTCAGTGAGCGATTTGATTTTCAGCCGTTGGTCGGAATCGGCGAACTCGGAGCGACAGCGGCGCTGCTGACGCCTGCACAGGATCTCGGTGTGAGCTGGCATCAGGACGCGCTCCGCATGGCCGTCGACGCTTCCGACGGTTATGCCTACAAGGTTCAGCTCGTGGGTGAGGCCACGTGGGCGGCAGCGGGATCGCCGGACGCCGGCGCGCAGATCACTCCTACCCACGTCTCGGACGCACTTCCGAATGTCGCCGGGCGGATGCAAACGCTGTTCGCCACTCGTTGGCGCTCCGCATCGGTCAAGCAGCGTGAGTTCATGATTGCTCTCGCCGAACTCGGTGGCATCAATGTGAAGCGAGAAGACGTCGCCGAGCGGCTCGGCGTGGGGAGTATGTCCCTCGGCGTACCGCGCGACAAGCTGCTGCAGAGGGGGCTCATCGAGGCATCCAGCCATGGGCGACTCTCGTTCACCCTCCCCGGCTTTGCTGCGTACGCGCTCGATCAGAGCTAACGTCCAGTACCGGGGAAGCCTTGGTTGCCCGCCGGAAAGCACCCCGGGAGGGCTCCCCGCGATCACGCGGAGAACCCTCCCGGGGAAGCAGCGAGCGGCCGCGACTCAGCGCTTGAGGTTCGTGAGCTCCTGCAGCACTTCGTCGCTCGTGGTGATGATGCGGGCGTTCGCCTGGAAGCCGCGCTGCGCGACGATCAGGTTGGTGAACTCCTGCGACAGGTCGACGTTCGACATCTCGAGGGCGCCGCTGATGATGCCGCCCAGGCCGTCGGTTCCGGCCTCGCCCAGCGTCGGCTGGCCGGAGTTGCCGCTGGGACGGAACTGCGAGGACCCGGTCTTCTCGAGTCCGCCCGGGTTCACGAAGCCGGCCAGCGCGATGCGCGCGAGCACCTCGGTGTCGCCGTTGCTGAACGTGCCCACGAGGCTGCCGTCGTTCGTCAGGGCATAGGAGCTCAGGGTGCCGGCCGGCTTGCCGTTCTGCTCCTTGATGGCGATGTCGCTGACGTCGGCGAAGCCGGTGACCGCAGAGAGGTCGACCGTGATGCCGCCGGACACGATCGACGAGGCACCGGCCTGCTTGCCGTCGGTGAAGGCCAGCGGGGTGCGCGCGCCGGCAGCGTCGGTGACGTCCCAGCCGGCGGTCGTGCGGGTGAAGGTGAGACGCATCGAGGTCTCCGTGCCCTGCGCGTCGTAGGTCTTGATGTCGCGCACGAGCGTGTCGCCGACGGCCGCGCCCGAAGGCAGGTTGCCGGTCACTCGCGCGGTGGTCGTCGCGGCGGCCGGGCTCAGAGCGCCAACGGGGAGCGTGATGTCGCCGATGCCCTGACCGGGGACGATGGCTCCACCGCGCGCGGTCCAGCCCTGCACGAGCGCACCGTCGGCCGAGACCAGCTTGCCGCTCGCATCGAACGAGAAGCCGCCGTTGCGGGTGTACAGCGTCTCTCCGCCGGAGCGCACCACGAAGAAGCCGTCGCCGGCGATCATGAGGTCGGTGGGGACGCCGGTGGGCTGCGGTGCCCCCGACGCGAAGTTGGTGCTGATGCCGGCGACCTGCACGCCGAGACCGACCTGGGCGGGGTTCTGACCGCCGAGGTTCGTCTGCGGCATCATCGAGTTGCGCAGCAGCTGCGACAGCGAATCCTGGAACTGCACGGCCGAGGCCTTGAAGCCCGTCGTGTTGACGTTGGCGATGTTGTTGCCCGTGACGTCGAGCATGGTCTGGTGCGAGCGCAGGCCCGAGATTCCGGCGAAGAGGGAGCGGAGCATGGTGGTGCCTTTCTGGGTGCGGGGCTGATCAGGATTTGGGGACGAGGGAGACGCCGGAGACGGCGTCGAGGGGGATGGATGCTTCGCCGATGGTCACGAGCGGCACGGCGCCCGCATAGGAGACCGAGGTGACGATGCCCTTCTGCGTGACACCGTCGGCATCGACGTACTGGGCTTCGTGGCCGATGAGCGCGGCGGCGGTCTGCCGCATGCTGAGCGCGAAGCTCTCGGTCGAGGTGGCCGACAGCGCGGTCAGCTGCTCCATGGACGCGAGCTGCGTGGTCTGCGAGATCATCTCGTTCGTGTTCATGGGAGAGCTGGGGTCCTGGTTGGTCAGCTGCGTCACCAGCAGCTTCAGGAACACCTCCGAGTCGAGCGTCTTCTTGCGTTCGACCGGAGGCGTGGTGCTTCCGGTCTGCACGCCGGTGGGCGGGATGGTGCCGGTGATGGGGTCGACCGTGGTCATGGGGTTCCTCTCGGATCAGGCGAAGACATCGATGCCGCCGAGCGGCGAGACGAGGGGGACAAATGGTGCGCCGTCCGGTGCGGAGGGGACGACGGCCGG
>NZ_JARE01000045.1:0-30340 GCF_000708325.1 Microbacterium sp. Cr-K20
GCGATGACCTGGAACACCGAGTTGATGGCGACGAGCACGGCCGCCGCCTCACGGTCGCCGCAGGCGAGGTCGTTCCAGATGACGACCATGGCGATGCAGCGGGCGAGTCCGACGATGATGAGACCGGTGCGGTACTCGGGCAGGTCGGGGAGGAGCGCCCAGGCGAGGACGAACATGAGCGCCGGGCCGACGAGCCAGTTGAGCACCAGAGAGGAGACGAGCAGCTTCTTGTCTCCGGTGACGGCGGCGACCCTGTCGTAGCGGACCTTCGCGAGCACCGGATACATCATCACCAGCAGCCCGAGAGCGATCGGGATCGAGATGCCGCCGACCTCGAGGCCGGCGAGCAGGTCGGAGACGCCGGGGATGAAGCGGCCGATGAGGATGCCGCCGACCATGGCGAGGCCGATCCACAGCGGCAGCCACCGGTCGAGGGTGGACAGGCGGCGCGTGGCCGGCGTGGTGGTGACGGGCGCGGTCGCGGTGCTCACCAGGGGCCTTGAATCGACATGTGTCTATATTGACGGATCTCGATATGCGGCACAACTCTGCGAGAGAGTGTTCACCTGCTCGTCACCTTCGGAGCGAACGGTGTCGGCGACCACTCCCAGGGGAGGCGGAGAGCGGTCCGGCTAAACTGGGAAGCGGAGTGTCGGGAAGCCTGGTCGACGAATGCCCGCTCGTCGACCCGAAAGCTCCCTCATGGACAAGCCTTCCTCGCGTCTCGCCAGAGTCCGCTCCGTCTTCCCCTCCGCCTCGCGCGCTGAGTCGCGCCGCATCGGCGCGATCCTCCGCAAGGAGGCCGTCGGGGGAATCCTCCTCGTCTCGCTCGCGGCGATCGCCCTGTTGTGGGCGAACTCGCCCTGGGCGGAGTCGTACTTCGCGCTGCGGGACTTCGAGATCGGATACGAGCCCTGGCACCTGCGCCTGAGTCTCGGCGCCTGGGCCGCAGACGGGCTGCTCGCCATCTTCTTCTTCCTCGTCGGCCTCGAGCTCAAGCGGGAGTTCGTCGCCGGGGACCTGCGCAAGTTCAGCACGGCCGTCGTCCCGATCGTGGCGGCCGTCGGTGGCGTGATCGTCCCCGCCGTGATCTACCTGGCTGTGGTGGCCGGGTCTGCCGAGGAATCCCACGGGTGGGCGATCCCGACCGCGACCGACATCGCATTCGCCGTGGCCGTGCTCGCCCTCATCGGATCGCACCTCCCGAGCGCACTGCGGATCTTCCTGCTCACCCTGGCCGTCGTCGACGACCTCATCGCCATCGGCATCATCGCGTTGTTCTACACGGAGACGATCGAGGTCCTGCCGCTGGTGCTCGCGTTCATCGCGATCGCGGTGTACGGCGTGATCGCGCAGCGGTACCGGGACTTCTTCCATCTGCGGCCGACCGCCGCGTGGCTGATCCTGCTGCCCATCGGCGTGGTCGCTTGGGCTCTCGTCCATGCCTCGGGCATCCACGCCACGATCGCCGGTGTGCTGCTCGGCTTCATGATCCCCGTGCTCCACAAGAAGGCCGACCGCGGACCGGATGCCGGTCCCGGGCTCGCCGAGGTCTTCGAGCATCGGTTCCGCCCGCTGTCGGCCGGTTTCGCGGTGCCTGTCTTCGCGTTCTTCTCGGCGGGTGTGGCGATCGGCGGCGGGGAGGGATTCGTGTCGGCTTTCGCAGACCCCGTGGTGGTCGGCATCGTCCTCGCCCTGGTGATCGGGAAGCCGCTCGGCATCACCGCGGCGACCTGGATCATCACCAGGATCCGTCGCATCAACCTCGACCCGTCCCTGAGATGGATCGACATCATCGGCGTCGGCCTCCTCGCCGGCATCGGATTCACGGTGTCGCTTCTGGTCGCTGAGCTGAGCTTCGCCGTCACGAGCGAGCACCACGACCATGCCAAGGTCGCCATCCTGACCGCTTCCGTCATCGCGGCCGTCGGAGCGTCCGTGCTCCTCGGGGCCCGCAACCGCCGCTACCGGCGGCTTGCGGGTTCTGACGACGAGGTGAAGGGCAGCTGAGGTGTACGAGAAGGAGCGGGCGAGCGGCTCCTCAGGAAGCGCCGATCAGCCCACGGCGACCGGGCGCGCGCCGATCTGCAGCGTCGCCGGAGCAGCGCAGCAGCTGCCGGCCGAGTCGTCGAATCCGCCGGCTCCGCCGCACACGCCTGTGTCGGGCAGGCTCAGCTCGTTGCGGCCCGCGGCCTCGTGATCGCCCACGAGGTGCGCGGCGACGCTGCGGACCTGCTCGTATCCGGTCAGTGCGAGGAAGGTCGGGGCGCGCCCGTACGACTTCGCGCCGACGATGAAGAACCCGGGTTCGGGCTGGGCGAGCTCCCTCGCCCCTGTCGCGCCCACCGAGCCGCAGGAGTGGATGTTCGGGTCGATCTCGGAGGCGATACCCGCGACCGCTTCGAGTGCGGTGTCGAGGTCGATCCGCAGCTCTCGCAGCATGCCGGTGTCCGGGCGGAAGCCGGTGAGGGCGAACACGTGTCCGACGTCGGTGACCTCCCGGCCGTCTTCCGCGACGATCGTCAGCCCGTCGCCGCCTTGCCGGAACTCGGCGACGCGGAACCCTGTCACCAACTCCACGACCCCCTCGTCGATGACCTTCCGGGCGCGGGAGCCGAGTGCGGCGCGCTCGGGAAGCTCGTCCCCGATCCCGCCACCGAAGACGTTGGCGGCGCTTCCTCGGCGCAGCAGCCAGGTCACGCGCGTTCCCGGAGCGCGTCGTGCGAGCTCGCTCAGGCGCAGCACGGCGTGCGTGGCGGAGTGCCCGGCTCCGACGACGACCACATGTCGGCCCGAGAGCTCTGACACGTCGGCCGGGATGCGGTACGAGATCCGGTCCGACGCTGCGGCCTCGCCGACTGCCGGGAATCCGTCCGCCCCCGCAGGGTTCGGAAGATCCCAGGTGCCGCTCGCGTCGACGACGGCGCGGGCGAGGAGGCGGGCTTCGTGCCCCTCCCCATCGACGGTGTGCACCACGAACGGCTGGCTCTTGCGTCCCCCGTCGACGACCTTGTCCCGCCCCTGCCGGGCGACGCCGGTCACGGTCGTCGCGTAGCGGACCCGCTCGCCCAGAGCATCCGCGAGCGGTGCCAGGTAGTCGCGAACCCACTCCGCGCCGGTCGGATAGCCCTTCGCCGGCGCCGTCCACCCCGTGGGCTCGAGCAGGCGGCGAGCAGCAGCGTCGGTGAGTTCCGGCCAGGCCGAGAACAGGCGCACGTGCCCCCACTCGGAGACGGCGGACGCGGGGCCGCTCCCGCGCTCGACGACGATCACGTTCTCGTCGCGTTCGACGAGGTGCGCGGCTGCGGCGAGACCCTGCGGGCCTGCTCCGATGACGACGACGGGAAGCTCGGACATCACATCTCCTCAGATCGAGAATCTTCAATATGACGACTGTCGTCGATCTATCGAAGTTTGTCAATACGTGGGAGGATGGACTCATGAGCCTGCCGACGACCATCGAAGCGACCGCCTGCTGTGTGCCGCGTGTCACGGCCGCGCCGACCGTCGAAGACGCCGAACGCGTCGCTCGGGTGTTCAAGGCGCTCGGTGATCCCACGCGAGTCCGGCTGCTGTCCCTCATCGCCGCCGGGGATGGCGGCGAGGCGTGCATCTGCGACCTGACCGAGCCCGTCGGCCTCTCGCAGGGCACGGTCTCCCACCACATGAAGCTCCTGGCGGACGCCGGCCTCGTCACCCGCGAGCAGCGCGGCAAGTGGGCGTACTTCTCGCTCAACGCCGAGACGATGGATGCCGCCGCCGACGCGCTGCGGGTGGCGGTGCCCCGGCCGTAGAGCCTGAGCTCTCCGGGGTCTCCGGGGTCTCCGCCTGCCGGCCGGGCTATCGAGCTCGTGCCGCGATCAGCGAGCTGGGGATGTGCCCGGCGGCAAGCACCGCCGCGGCAATCGCGATCCAGGGGTTCTCCAGCCATGCGGCGCCGGCGAGGAACGCGGCGACGGGGAGCAGCGCCATGGGCACCGGCACGCCCCAGACGGGACCGAAGAGCGCCTCAAGGCGACGCCCGGTGACGAGGAATCGCACCCACAACGCCCAGTACGCGAGCACGAGCACGGCGACGAGCGGGAACCACCACCACCCCACAGAGGTGCCCGCCGTGATGGCGGGGACCGTCACGCAGAGCGCCTGCCCCGCGCGTTCCAACAGCGTCACCGGACGAGGGACCACCCCGGTCGGCAATGCAGGGCGGGGCGGGAACCAGATGAGTGACAGGCTCGGAGCGAAGATGGCGAGGCTGAGCGCGAGACCCAGCACCGAGAAGCCCATACCCGCGAGCGTATCGCTCGAGGAATCCGACCCCGCCCGCGCCGAACGGCGTACTCTCCTAGCGGGTGCCGTTCGCGACGCCCGCGCGGTCGATGCGGTGGATGTCGAGATCGGTTCGTCCGGGGAGGATGTCGGCGCGCAACGCTCGCGTGCCCCGATACTCACCGTCGCGCAGGGCGCGGTATGGCCGAGACGGCACTTCGTCGTGGATGCTCGCGAGCCGGGTGGTCAGCCGGTCGCGTTCCGAAGCGACAGCCGCGGCATCGAGCGCGTCGGCGTCGTGGACGACGTGGAGATCGAGTGATTCGATCCCCGTGTACCAGAGCGTGCCGTGCGTGATCGGGAACAGCAGGGCATCGATGTCACCGCTGACGCCCCGGGATCCGATGCTCCGCGCATCCTCGCCCGCCGTCACGATGATGAGCGTGCGCTTGCCCTTCAGGCCGCCCTCGCCGTAGCGGAGCGGCAGCCCCGTCTCCGTGTCGACGCCGCCGTAGGCGAAGCCGTTGGTGAACACCCGATCGAACCAGCCTTTGAGGATCGCCGGTGCGCCGTACCACCAGAGCGGGAACTGGAACACGAGCAGTTCGGCGGCATCCAGCTTCCGCTGTTCGAGGCGCACGTCGTCGGGCACGAGCCCGCTCTCCTGGACCTCCCCCATCAGATCGACGATGTTCCCCTCGCGCCCGCCGACGTCGCGCTGCGCCAGCAACGGGTCGAACCCCTGAGCGTACAGATCCGAGGTCTGCACGTCGTAGCGCGGCGTGAGTGCCTCGACTCCTGCCTCGAACAGTTGCCGGTTCAGGGAGCCCGACTGCGGGTGCGCGTAGACCCAGTGGGTGGTGGGCCGTAGGTCGGCGGTCATGTCTCTCCTCGGATCGTGGATGGTGCCGATGGCACGGGGTAGGATTGGTACCTACCAACCGTAACTTACTCATCGTAAGTATGGGTCGCGAGGGGTGAGATGACGAAGGCGAAAGAGGGTGCGCGACCGCGACTGTCGAAGGCCGACCGTCGCGCGCAGCTGCTGAGTGTCGCACGGGAGATGATCCGTGCCGAGGGCGCAGACGCGCTCACCCTCGGCGCGCTCGCGGACCGGGCGGGCATCACGAAGCCCGTCGTCTACGAGCACTTCGGTGACCGATCGGGGCTCTTCGCCGCGTTGTACCGACAGTTCGACGAGCGCCAGGATGCGTCGCTCGAGACCGCGCTGGCGAACGCTCGACCCGACATCGAAGGAGTCGTGGACGTCATCGCCACGAGCTATGTCGCCTGCGCCCGTGCCGAAGGCGTGGAGATGGCGGGAGTGGTCGCCGCCCTCCACGGCACGCCCGTGCTCGCGCGGATACGGCAGGAGTCGGTGGGGGCGTACGTCGAGCGCTGCCGCGCCGCCCTCGCCCGCGTGGTCGGTGCCGAGAGGATCGATCCGATCACCCTGGAGGCGGCGTTCGCCTCCGCAGACGTGCTTGCGGGCGCGGTGCTCGCCTCGCGCATCGACGAGGCTGACGCGCACGAGACGCTCGTGCGGATCCTCCTCGCCTCGATCAGGTAGTGAGTCGAGGGGCGTTCCGATCGCAACGCCACCTCGAGATCCGGTGCCGGATTCCGGCCGGAACGCACGACGGACGTGTCACTCGCCGAATGCCTTTCGGGAGAGGTAGCGGGATTCGGGTTCGTTCGTCGTCATGTCGGCCGCAGCGAGGAAGTCCTCTCTCGCCGCAGTCGGGTCCCCCTCCGCTTCGCGGAGATGTGCGCGGATCGCGTGGGCACGGTGTCGGGTCAAGGGATGTTGGAGCAGTCCGTGCTCGCGATCCAGTTCCTCGAGCAGGGCGGTGGCGCGCGCGGGCCCGAAAGCGTGCGCCACGGCGACGACTCGTGCGAGCCGGACGGGTCCGCTGGGTTCGACCTGCTCGAGCGCCAGGTAAAGAGCCGCGATCTGTGCCCAGTCGGTCTGCTCGGCGACGGGAGCGGAGGCATGGACGGCGGCGATCGCGGCCTGCAGCCGGTAGGTTCCCACGTTCCCCTGGGACCACGCGGCACGGATGAGGTCGGATCCCTCTCGGATGGACTCCAGATCCCATCGAGCGCGGTCCTGGTCACGCAAGGGGATGAGGTCGCCATTCGAGGTGGAGCGCGTCGCGCGTCGCGAATCGATCAGCAGCATGAGCGCGAGAAGTCCGGTCGATTCCGGGTCATCAGGAACGAGGGCGTGGAGGAGTCGCGCGAGTCTGATCGCCTCGCCGGTCAGGTCGGTCCGGGTGAGCTCGGTTCCGGTGGTCACCGTGTATCCCTCGTTGAATATCAGGTACAGAACCCGCATCACCGCGGACAGGCGGCCGGAGAGATCGTCATCGGCCGCGAACTCGAAGCGGGCGCCGCTCTTGCGGATCTGCTGCTTCGCGCGGCTGATCCGCACGGCCATCGTCTGCTCGGTCACTCCATAGGCATGCGCGATCTCCGCGGTGGTCAACCCGCCCACAGCGCGCAGCGTCAAGGCGATGCGGGAGGCGGACGACAGGGCGGGGTGACAGCACAGCAACAGCAGGTTCAGGCTGTCGTCGTGGTCGGCCGGGGCGGCGTGCGAGAAGGACGCGTGCGGTTCGGAGGCCACGTACTGCTCTTCGCGGCGGCGGTCGGCCGATTCGGCGCGCAGCGCGTCGACCATGCGGCGGTAGGCGACGCGGATCAGCCAGGACCGGGGCTGATCGGGGATGGCGTCTCGGCGCCACTGCTGGCTTGCGGCGAGCAGTGCGTCCTGCGTGGCTTCCTCGGCGATGTCGAAGTGACCGAAGCGGCGAACCAGCGCCCCGAGGACCTGCGGCGCTTCCATGCGCAGCAGGTCCTCGATCGCGTCAGGTCGAGCCGTCACGCGAAGTCGTCACCCATGATGGGACGGATCTCCATCGGTTCGCCGAGCATCTCGACCATCCGTGCGACGATGTCCTTCGCGCGCTCCACGCTGGACACCTCGATGACTGCGAACGACGCAAGGACCTCCTTCAGCTCGACGAACGGACCGTCGGTCATCACGATCGTTCCGTCGACCTTGCGCACGGTCGTCGACACGGCGGGGTGTCCGAGCCCTTCGGTGCTGACGAACTCCCCGGTCGCGCGCAGTTCCGCTTCGAACTCCTGATACGCAGCGAATGCAGCGAGCGCATCCTCGGTGGGGGCATCCGCGGTGGCGGCGTCCCAACTGCTGCTCGGCGTGTAGCCGAGAATGAGGAACTTCACGGTCTCATCTCCTTGAGTCGGCGAGTGTCCAGGCTAGCGAGACACACGCGGTGACTTCAGCAGGGAGATGGCCGTCGCGGTGCACCATCCGAAGGCGAAGAGCCCCGTGATCGCCACCTGGATGCTGGCGATGTCGGGAGCGACGGGAGCGAGGAGCGCGATCGCGACGATGCCGCTCCCGATCGCTGCGACCGCACGCCGCTCGCGGACGGCGCGGATGAGCGCGATGACGGCCGCCACGGCCAGGGCAGTGAAAGCGACGATCGCCGCCGCCATGTGGATGACAGCGTGCCAGGTGGGTTCGGCCGCGGGGCCGTCGGCCACGCCGAGCGGAAAACCGTTCGCGGGGTCCTGCGGGAAGAGGCCGGCGGCGATGAAGCCTGCCCCGCTGATGGTGATGAGGACCGGAATGGCGGCGCGGCCGAGCCCGTCGGTCACGACCCGCCGGTGACCGACCGCCAGGCAGATCAGGCCCAGTCCGACCAGGACGAAGGTGAGGATCTGGATCCAGCCGAGGTCTCCCGTGGAGAGTTGGCTGAGGGGGTGGATGCGGATGTCGAATCCGGGGCGCGTGAGCATCTGCACGAGTGCGGACAGATAGAACAGCGGTCCCGCGAATGCGCCCGCGAGCAGCAAGGGGCGGGTCGAACGAGGGAGTGCGCTGATCTCCCTGTGCGCGAGGCGTGGTGCTGAGTTCGTGGTCACTGTGAGCTCCTCTTCTGGGTCGAGTGTTTCTGCACTGATACCTCGGAGCCGCGCGACGAATCTTGACATCGTGCGGTCGCGACGTGTGAGGGGGCGCCCGGCGGATCGCTTCCGACGGATTCGCGCGCAGATGTCAATCCGCAGCGTTCGGCTCCGAGGTATCTGCAAGAGCGGCCCGCCGGGCTGCACGAGAAAGGACACCTCATGAACGAGAACACGCTGGAGAACGTCACCGCCGAGCAGATCGACGGCTACGGCCTCGGTGAGCAGCCCACGCCCAGCAGCGCCGTCACGGCGCTCGACAGGCTCGTCGGGGAATGGACGGTGACGGGTGGCGCCGAGGGAGTCGTGCGGTACGAGTGGATGGGCGGACGGTTCTTCCTGCTCCAGCACGTCGAGCTGGAGCAGTTCGGTCAGGCCATCACCGGCATCGAGGTCATCGGTCAGCTCCGCCCGTTCGGCGAGCCCGCCGGCACGGATGTCGCTTCCCGGTTCTACGACTCGATGGGCAACACTCTCGACTACGTCTACGAGCTGGAGGGAGACACGCTCACAATCTGGGCCGGAGCCAAGGGAAGCCCGGCCTCCTTCACCGGCACCTTCAGTGACGACGATCGTGTACTCGACGGCGCCTGGGTCTACCCGGGTGACGGCGGATACGCGTCCACGATGACTCGCCGCTGACACCACCCACTTCTCGAAGAGAGCGGAATCATCATGCCGAAGAAGAACTCTTCTCCCGATCCCTCCCTGCACCAGGTCGTGTCCGCGGATGGCACGGAGATCTCGTATGAGCGCCACGGAGACGGGCCGGTCGTCATCCTCGTCGCGCAGGCGCTGTCCGACCTCCGCGACAACCGTCGCCTCGCGGCCCTGCTCGCCGCGAGCCACACGGTCGTGAACTATGACCGTCGAGGACGCGGCGACAGCGGGGACGTCGGCTCCTGGCACATCGCTCGCGAGGTCGCGGATATCGAGGCGCTCATCGATGCGCACGGAGGCAGGGCTGCTCTCTTCGGAGCGTCATCCGGCGCGATCCTCGCGGTGGACGCCGCGGCGGCTCTTCCCGAGAAGGTCGCGGGCGTCATCGCCTTCGAGCCCCCGGTGATCGTGGACGATCGACGCGCACCCGTCCCCCGTGACCTCGCCGACCACCTTCAGCAGCTGGTCGACGAGGGGCGGGGGGCGGACGCGGTTCGCGAGTTCCACCGTGTCGCCCTCGGTGCACCCTCCTTCATGATCCACGCCATGCGACTCATGATCGGCCCGTGGCGGACCATGGTCGCGATGGCCCAGACGGCCGTCTATGACACGCGCCTCTGCGCAGGGTTGCAGGACGGAACGCCTCTCACCGGCGACCGGTGGAGCGGGCTCCGGGCGCCCTCTGTCGTGCTCCTCGGAAGCAAGAGTGCGCCGTTCATGGACAGCGGGACGCGAGAGCTGTCGACGCTGATCGGAGCCCGACACGCGACGATCGAGGGCGCACATCACGCGACGCCGATGATGAAACCGGTCGCGCTGATGCCTTCGATCGTGCCCTTTCTCGGCGAGCTCCTCCCGTGATCTCGACGGCCGCGGAATCCCGCCATCCGTGATTCCGACGAACTCGGTCGCAGCGAGGCGGACCGGGTCTTCCGAGCCCTGGGTGACGCCACTCGGCGCGACATCCTCGCCCGCACGCTCGTCGAGGGGCAGTCCGTGACCGAGCTCGCGCGTCACTATGACATGGGTTTCGCGGCCGTGCAGAAGCACGTCGCGGTGCTCGAGCGTGCGGGACTCATCGTCAAGTGCGCGCGCGGGCGGGAGCGGCTCGTGCGCGCAGATCCGGAGATGATCCGGCGGGCGTCTCGGCTGCTTCGCGCTTTCGACGACAGGTAAGAGTGCGCCAAGCCGCACCTCTGATGCGCCGCAGAGTCATTCCCGGGCTGACGGCGAACGCGGCGATGTTCGCAACCATGATCAGGCGGACGTTCGTCCGGATCTGTGCAGTAGATCGCGTCGAAACGGGAGGCTGAGAGGGGCGCGCGGGCGGCTAAGCGACCGGGTCGCTCGGTGCTTCGTCGTCCGCCATCACGTAGGCACCGGACTCGAGTCGGGCGATGAGGCCCGCCGTCCAGGCGATGGCGCTGTCCGCCGAGTGCGCCCAGAACTGGATCGCCTCGACGTGGTGGCCCCAGTCTTCGTCCGGGTGGTTCTCGTATTCGCGGACCACCCGCGCGCGCCGCGCCCGGAATGTCTCGATGCGGAGCCGGAGCAGTTCGACGGCTCGGTCGCGAGTGAGGGTGGTGATGAATCCGATTCCTGCCATCGTCTCGGCGATGTCGCGGCCGTCCGAGGAGAGTGCGCGTTCGAGCAGGGTGACGAACTCCGCGCGCCCCGCGCTCGTCACCGTGTACTCCACGCGCGCGGGGCCAACGGTGCCGTGGCCGGAGTCGGTTCTGTCGATCAGCCCATCGTCCGCCAGGCGACGTAGCGCGTGATACACGGATCCCTGGCCGATGTTGCCCCAGAGGTCGACCTGCCAGGATTCCAGGTCTTTGCGTACCTGGTAGCCGTGCGCGCTTCCGCGTTCGATGATCGCGCCAAGGATCAGCAGTCGCGTCGCTGACACGGCATCCTTCCTTCCGTCGTTCCTGTCGTTGACGTCACTCTACCGTGCTAGTACAGTTGTACTAGCTGAGGTCATGCTCAGTGTTCAAGTCGTTCGAGGCGAGGGATGTGTACATGCACGTCGTGGTTGCAGGCGCGTCCGGCAGAACCGGACGATTCGTCGTCGAGCAGGCCCTTGCCGCCGGTCATCGAGTGACCGCGATCGTGCGCGACTCCGGCCCCTACGACCGGCCGCCGGGCGTCGTCGTGCAGCGGGCTGAGGTGGTGACCGATGCGGAGCTGACGTTGCCGGCCGACGCCGACGCCGTGATCTCGACGCTGGGCAAGCGTTCGAATCAGGATCCCGCGCCCGTGTGCGCGGCAGGCACGGCGAACCTGGTCGACGCCATGCGGCGCCACGGCGTGCGACGCCTGGTCGTCACCTCGGCGGTGCCGGTGCTCACTTCGGGTGCGGGCGAGCCATGGTGGTTCCGCCACGTGGTGCGCCCGCTCGTCCGCCGCAGTGCACCTCGCATCTACGACGACCTCGAGGCGATGGAGCAGATCGTCCGCGGCGGCGGACCTTCCGTCGACTGGACGATCGTGCGGCCCGGTTATCTGATCGACACGGAGGCGACCGACTATCAGCTCGTCCCTGAGGCGAACGGGTCCACGAGCGTGTGCCGCGCCGATCTGGCCAGTGCTCTGGTGGCTGCCGCGACCGATCCATCAGCGATCGGCCGGTCGTACGGACTCAGGCGAGGTCGGAGCCCGCAGCGCATGACAGCGCGGGTAGCGACATGAGCCGCGACGCCCGGCCGCGCCGCGTCAGCTGGCTCCGGGTCGGGTTTCTCGCCGACGGCGTCTTCAAGCTGCTCGTCGCGTCGATATACGTCGTGTTGCTCCAGGTGATGACCGATTTCCTGGATGCGCCGCCCTGGCTGCTCGTCGCTACGGCGGCGCTCGTGGCCACCAGCGGTATCGCCGAGATCACGTTCGCGCTCCGGAGCGGCGCCGGTTCGCACACCCGCTACCTCGTCGCCTACGACAGCGGATGGGTCATCGTCACCTTCATCGCGGCGCTTCTGGCGTTCAACGATGTCCTCGGTGCGGGCACGTTCTGGCTCGCCTACCAGTTGCTCGCCTCGCCGCTCGTCGCTGCGGTGTTCGCCTTCGGTGCCCGGCGCGCCCAGACTGACTGATCGTCACCTGCGCCACTCGCGGCGGACATGTGTCCTCGCACACCATCTCGACAAGAAGAGGACAAGAAGAACCGATGTCAGAATCGCGATGAAATCGGACTAAGTCCGATGTAAAGCGCGAAGCCCACTCCCTCACCGAACCGCCTCACGAAGGGGCTGATTCGATCATACGGATGGGGTCGGACATCTCGCCTCAGGGAGCTCTGAATCCCCATGGCGCGCATCTCGGCGACCCAGCGCTCCCCGATCGGCCGAGCAGGACAGCTCTAGCGTCGAACTTCGTAACCCTGTTCGTTAAGGAGGTTGATTGCGATCTCGAGCAGCGTCCCAATGAACTCGATGAGGTCTGCGATCAACTCCTCGTCTGGTTCGTACAGAGTCCCGCCCATCTGAGGTGTAGATGGGGGCGTCTCGATCGCGTGGCGCAGAGTGGTGATGAACTGCCCGTGCGCGTGGGCCGAAGTTATCGCCCAATAGTTGAAGGTCCGCAACGTGGGGCCTGGAACGCGACTCGCAATCTTCCTTGTGATCGAGGAGGGATCGATCAATGGCGCACTGAGAACGTCCTCTGGATCGGACCCGAGGTTGGTCGCGGTGGTCCTAAGGAAACGCCCCAGCGCGGCTATTCCTTGTTCCGTTCTGTCATCTGGTGTTTGAGCTTTGCGCAGAGCGTTCGTCAGCTTCAGCCCGTGCCTGTACTCGATGCGGACGATCTCGAGCGCCCTGCGGACTCGAGTAGAGGAATCGGTGCCGTCCAGGATCCAGATGAGCTCCACGAGCCCCTCCAACACAGGACGGAACAAGGTGTAGTCAGCCTGCATATGAAGGAGCAACACGTTCTCCTCGGGGCTAGCCGCAAGCTCCGCCCAGGCGGATACGTGGTCCGCAGCGGTGAGGACGAGCCCGGAGACTATGGCATGAGGGATGACGATGTTTCCTGCGAGGGCTTGATCTTCCTCCGCCATTGACCCCTTTCGAACCGTGGGCACTCCACTCTTGATCGCCGCCGCGAAGTCCCGGAATCCTTCGACAGCACCGCCGAGAGTCTGCAATGTGGAACGCTTTGGCATAGCACTGAGCGTACGGGTGGATCGAGCGTCATCTGATAATCCGAGAATCGCGGACTGCCGTCCTGGGGCGGTTCTACTTCTTAACGCGGTAGCCGAGCCTTTTCACGGCTTTCGCGAGGTACACGTTCGCACTGGATGAGTCCAGTCGGGTGTGCACCAACGGCAGCGGCGGGAACGAGCCCTCGGCGGACGAGAACAGCGTCACCATCGGGCCGAAGTCGATCGATGACACATGGTAGAGCCCGTCGATGCTCGACCCAAGCTGGTCATGGATCGCATTCGCCCAGTTCCGCGTGTATCGCTTAGGCCCCATCTGGATCGAAGAGGTCGTCCCGTTGATCACGGGCCAGTTGCTGGTGAGATCCAGTAGCCGAAGCTCACGCGTCGGCCGCCAAGCCGCGAGGGTGTTTCCACGAACGCGCCGATTGATTAGTCGGCCCTTCTGAAACACCTCGCCGAGAGCTGTTGTAGATCCGGCAGCTGCGTACATCACGCCATAATCGGCATGGTGCTGATGCGGCTCGGGATGCGGGTCAAAGCGCATGGTTCTGATCGGCCCGAAGTGCCGTAGCTCATCCCACGCCTGTGGGTGAGCACCTCTTGTAGCGAAGACCCGCCAGAGGATCCCATCGAATGATCTCAGGTGCTCACTCGCGTCGAGTGTGAGCGGCGCCGGGGGTGTTGCGGGGACTTTCGCGTTCGACGGGCTCACGTGATGTCGGCGTCTTCGAGGATGTCCACTACGGGTGCAGGATCCTTCGCGGCAGCCAGCCACTCGATCGGCGTCATCCATTCCTGGGGGTCGACAGACTCATCGCTCGACCGCAAGTCGTCTTGAGGTGTTGTCATGAAGCCTTCGACGTCGGCCGGATCCCAGTCGGACGGGATCGCTCGGACGAGCAGCGGGAGGTGGGGGATCGTCGAGACCCTATCGCCGGGAATGAACTGCCATCGAGGGTAGAGGCGGATCCTTCCGGCCCGGAAGCCGTACAAGGTGTTCTTGCTCTGGCGGTGACGCACACTGGAGGCATCGATGCCGAGGAGCGCTGCGACCTCGGATGCGGTGTAGGTGTTGGTTAGGGCGCGCACGTGAGTCTCGCGCTCGAGCTTGGCGAGCCCACCGCTGGTGACGAATGCGGCTGCCTCGGCGAGCTCCTCCGGAGTGAAATCGCCGGACTCGATCAGGAAGTTGGCTTCCTGCTCTGTGAGGCCCAGCTCGGTCGATTGACGGTCGGCCATGGCATCGGCGAGCTCGTCGATGAGTGCGTTGAACACGGATACGTCGACGTTTGACGTCTTCGCCACCTGCGCAAGGCGCTCGACACCGGCTTGTACGTCGGTCTTTGCGGGGGCCTTGGTCGCCACGACGAGCTTCGGGTTTCCGTTGAGGAATCGACCTGTCACTGTGCCGCGGTTCACAGTCGCCTCGCGAGCGGAGGCGGCACGAGTGCGACTTTTCTTCACGGCCATCTTGCCTCCTCGTGTCGTCATCTGGTTAGCACGTACACGCAATATCTTACGCGCGCTTTTGCGTGTATGCACCCCCGCGAGGTGACGAGGTGAGAGCGGTCAAGAGCTCCCTGGCCCGGGAGCAGCGGCGTTGAAGGAGACCTGTCGTCCGCGCGTTCGAGGCGGCACCCCAACTCTTCGCCACCTTCCTCCCCGGCGCAACGCTTTCAACGCTCAGTAATCAGTGCGGATGTCGTTGGCTTACGCTTGAATGCTTGCGTGGGAAAGAGCAAGAAAACTCGGAGAAGCAAGCGGTCTCGATCTCAACTGCGGGCGGTGAGCGCCGCGCGACGGGAGCCCGACGCACTCGAACTGGCCTTTTCAGCGTACGATCCGGACGAGCTCTGGACGCTGATTTTCGCCGCCGCCACGTCCCCCGGCAACAGGCATCGGTCGGTGACATTGGGGAGCAGCTTCGCGGCTGCGCTACGAGCCTCCGCCGCTCCGGCGCCAGACGAATACCAGCCGCTGCCTGCGATCCAAGCACTGTCCGATCTAGCGGCTACCACCTATGGGATCGGCCCGGCGCGTGAAGATTTCATCCCCACCGACCCGACCCAAACTGTCTTCCTCGCGGTCGGCTCTGAGCCGCTGCGCGCGGTGCCCGGCCTCACCGAACGGCCGGTCGCCGACCTCACGCGTGCGCTCAGAATGGCGGAAGCGGTAGACGGTCGGCTTCACAGACGATTTCAATTCGGCATCGCAAACGTGGTGAACGTGGCGATGAAGTACGGCGACTTCTGCGCCCGCCACCTTGCAGACGCATGGGTACCAGCCCCGGATCTCGCGCTCAACGACGAGGTCTCCCTACCGGACGCGGAGTACGAAGCGACGCGGGCCTTCCTCAACCTGAACCCGCTCGACCACATCGAACTCGGTGAAGCTGATGAAAGGGCGTTGGAATGGATGACGAACTCCGCAAGTCGGGCCACGTTCGACGCGGAGAGTCTCTCCAGCCCGTTCGGGAGGTACCTTCGCTTTGCTCACTCGGCGGGTGCACACCGATGGGTGCCGCCACTTTTCATCCCAGAGATCATGGCCCATGCCGTACGAGAACTGGTGTCTGCGCTCGACCGGGACGGGCAAGCACGACGGGCCCTCCGGAGTTCTTGCCTGAACCAGATCCGCCGGTCCCTATGGCGCTTCTCCAACAGCTTGATCGAAGCTCCTCCCCGCAGTGAAGGCGTCGAGTCCCCGCTTCGCGGGATTGACGTTCAGTGGCTGGTGCCGGTGAACCCATCCACATTCATCGCCGTCTCAGTCATCTACGTCCCCGACCTGGGAGCCGCGCCGCCGCCATACATCGGCTCAGTGGAGCTGGCGAAACAGGTGAGGTCGCAATCAGGCCCTGTGCCGGTGCGGATGGCGGGCGGGCGACAAGGAACCATCAGGCCGGGCGCGGAGGTCATCCCGCTGACGGTGTTCGCTGCACCCGGCCACATCGCTGTGCCCCAGGCGGTCGGCGAAGCAAAGCTCGCGCTCGAAGACCTGACCTGGATCGCGGAAACGGCTACGTCCGACGATGATCTCTACGCATTCGCGCGGGATCTGAGCGCTCCCGATTTCCCTGAGAGTTTCGGGTGGGAGGCGATCAACTACTGGGAGCCATGGACAGCGAATGGCAAGTCGTTTTTCAAGGGTGGCGTGGTACCCAATGCCGTCTACTTTGAAGCGCACGCGGGCGAGGCCGAGTGGGATCGAGCGGTAGAGCTATCCGATCTCGAAGTGGCGCTCCTCAGGGTTGGGCTTCCCCCGATTCGAGACCTCCGAGCGGCAGAAGTCGCTCCGGGGCCCGTCGCAAACGTCGCGATGATTGCAGGTGACCCCACGTACGACGCCACCCGCGGTGTCAACATCGCGCCGAGTGTTGACGGGTGGTCCCTCGCTCTCACCGAACCTCCCGTTGCCGTGGCACGAGCGAGCCTGGAGGAAGCATCTGCCGACCGCCGACGGTTCTTCTTCGACTTCTGCGGCGGGCTAATCTACGGCTTCGCTGCGCTTGGTGATCGATGGCGTTTCGCGCACCAGGAGATCGATGTGCCCGGATACGTCCTTTACCTCCACGCATCGGAAACGGTCTCGGGTGAACCGTCCGGCGTGGTCACGCCGTATCTCGACCCGCACGCGCGTGCCGTCGATGAACCAGTCAACTTTTTGTGGCGCATCGATGTCGAGGGATTCGCAGATTCGGCGAATGGAGATCCGCACGCGGCGAATCTCCTAACAGCGGATGCAGTGTTCGATCTGCTCCGCGCGGGAGGCATGGATATCGAAACCGCAGCGGCGCTCCGCGACCAGTGGCGCACAGCGAGACCCTTTCTCATCTTGGAGATGAAGCAGGCCCGGACCACTCTCAATCACCTGCCTGATCCGTGGCGTTTACGACCCTCTGATGAGAGCCGCATGGTTGCGGCTTTGGGACGACGACTCCACGATGCCGGCGTTCAACCGGGAGAGTACCGGGCGGACGACGCGAATCGGCTCATCCGCGAGCATCTTGCGCCCCTTGCTCTCGAGACCCTGACTGAAGGAATCAAGAGACACGATGTGAGCGAGGTGGTGTTGACGGGGATGGAGCAGCTGGCGAGGGTGATGGACAGCGGTATTCATCAGCAAGACGATCTATCCCGAGTCGCGGCGAATCTCGCGACCGAATGGGATCCGCTCACCCGCACGGCCGAGCTCTCGGCGGAGACACTTCAGCTTCGTCAGTGTAACGAGATCGTGGTGGAGGCTGCCTTGCGCATCCTGGACAATCCGGCGGCGGTGAAGCCGATCACTCCTCAGGCGTGGAGCGGTCTTCTTGCCGCCGCAGATGCGTACCTCACCGCGACCACGCTGAGTGAGCGGATGTATCACCAAGTCGTGCCTGCAGTCATCAACCTCGGCCCGATGTACGAGCTGGCCGTTGACGACGATTCGCATCCCGACGCATCGGCGTGGGGCCTGCGAAACGACGAACTGACCCGTGCAGCTGCGAGCGTTCGGTTGCACGGCACTCAAGACGACGACTCGCTGCAGCAGGCGAACGAAGAAGACGACGTCGAAGATGCGTTCCAGCAGGCATGGGGAGCGACGTCGCAGGACATGCTCGCCGCACTCGCCACCCTCGCAAAGTGGGAAACGTTCGAGCCAGGCAGGACGACCGCGCACGTCACCGTGGCCGAGGCAACAGCATGGGTCTGTGACGCGCTGGGCCCGGACGCGGATGAGTCGCAGAGAACGCGTGTCGAAGTCGCTGTCGGGATGCTTACGAGCACGGCCGTCCAGATGCAAGCCGTGGAGTGGAAACCCTGGCAAACGCGCACACGGCGTCACCGGCTCCTCGTGCAACCGCTGGTGCAAGACTCGGACGGACGACTCATTATCAGCCCGCAGTACTTACTGACGTCCTTCCAGGTCTACTACCGCCACCTCCTCCAAGGAGTTCTTCCCTGGGCGGGAGACGTTCCCCAGCCTGTCAGCAACGCGCTTGCGGATCGCCGTGCGCGCCGCAATATTCGGTTCGAAAGATTCCTTCAAGACCGGCTAGAGGAACTCGGCTACACCACGGTCGCCCGCGTGAAACCCAACGACCACGCGCGACTCGGCGTGCCGATTCTCACGACCGAAGTTGACCTCGTGTGCGGACGCCCTGGCGATAGCACCATCTGGTTAATCGAGGCGAAGGATCCTGCGTCGGTGCACGGATTCGCTGAGACGGCACGCCAACTGCGCACCTTCTTCCGGGACCAGGTAGGAGACCGCGGGACCAAGCCCTGCTACGCCACGCAGCTAGCCCGCAAGGAGAGCGAACTAGCGCCCCACGTCGCGAGCATTGCGACGCGCCTCGGACTCGGGGACCCGCCTGAAGGCGAGCAGTTTCGCCTGAACACGCTCTTCGTAACCCGAAATCTCACTCCGGCAAACTACGTCGACGAGCGGTATCGGGTTGAGACGGCGACGGAGTTTCTCGCAGCTCGAGGCCAAACGCCGTAGGTGACATGCGAGAGCGGCGGCGCGCATCGCGGGCCCCCGCCTTCGCCAGCTCGATCACAAACGGCCTGATGGCCTCAACTCACCGAACTTGGACCGATTCACGCCGATGCGGCGATCCTCGCACGTGCACTAGCTCGGGCCCCCAGCCCGGCGGCGGAGGTCCTACTCCTTGTGGAGCAGCCAGACACCTGGTGCTGTCTGGCGAGGACGTTCCCTCGGAGTCTCGGTCGACATGCTGATCGCTCTCGACCGAAACGCAGCTCGTCCCGCCCTCGCAGTTGCCGCGAAGAGCTTGTCTCACAGCATCCCGGCAAGCGCGGCCGTCAGCATAGAGCTCCTCCGTTTGCACGCCGCATCGAAGCTTCGCGGCGACATATTTGCGAAGTAGTCACGTCCCAGTCCGCACGTTTCGATCACCGGCACGTCTGAGGGGCTCGCAAGGTTCGGCAACTAGAATCCTGGCATGACCGCTCAGCCCGCACCGAAGCCTCATGTCGGAGCTGCGCTCAATCGTGGTGCTGCCGAAGAGCTGGCGCGGACGTTGAGGGCGGTCGCTGATCCGACGCGGTTGCAGATCTTGAGCATCATTCTGGGATCGGCTGACGAGCGGGCGACCGTGGGCCAACTAGCGGAGGCGTTGGGGTTGCGTCAGCCGACAGTGACCCATCACGTCCGCATTCTGTTGGACGACGGGTTCCTGGCACGCGAACAGGACGGCAAGCTCGGCTGGCTCTCCGTGCACCCGACGCGCCGTAGCGCCGTCGAGGACTTCCTCCGATGAATGAGGGGTCGCCGCACCGAGTGGGGAGCCCCCTCGGGGAGCAGGCTGCCCGGGAACGGGCCGGTCAAGTGTCAGTCCTCGGCAACCCCGATACGCTCCGCGTTCTCAGTGCCCTTGCCTCCGGGATCAAAGCCCCGGAGATCGCGGCTGTCCTGAACGCCGATCTATCGGTCGTCGAGCAGGCAATCCACTCGCTGGAGCTCGTTGATCTCATCCGTAGCGACGGCGATGTCTGGGTGCCGACAGCCGATGCCTGGGTCCGTTTTGGGAGATTGCTGTCGAGTGAGTCGATTGAGCCGACAACACCCGAGGCTTCCGTCACGGCTCTCCCGCGAGCTGTGTCCACCATCGTTGACGACCTCTCGTACCGATTCAGCTCGACGTTCAGCCGCGAGACAGTGGCGGGTTATGTCGCCCAGAGTTACCTCCTCCTGAGCCAGCGGACGCGAGTGCGCGAGCACCTGTTGACCATGACCGCCCGGTACGCCGCCGACCGCCTGGATGCGCTCGCAACCAGTCAGGGCCTGGTTCTGCGTGATACTCCTGAGGTCCTGTTTGTGTGCGTGCAGAATGCGGGGAGGTCGCAGATGGCTGGAGCCCTACTCCGCCATCTGTCTGGCGGCCGGGTGCACGTGCGCACGGCTGGATCCTCACCGGCGGAGGGCGCGCACCCTCGTGTTGCCGCGGCACTGGAGGAAGTGGGCGTGGAGCTCTGGGGCGAGTTCCCGAAACCGCTGACCGACGAAGTGGTGCGTGCCGCCGACTACGTCATCACGATGGGGTGTGGGGATGCGTGCCCCGTCTTCCCTGGGCGCCGTTACATGGAGTGGGATCTACCAGATCCGTTGGAACTCGATGAAGACGGTCTCCGTGGCGTTAGAGACGACATTCGCGCCCGGGTGCTTCAGCTCCTGGTCGAGCTCAAAGTGGAGCCTCAGGACGCGAGTCGGTAGCCGGCCACTCGCACCGTCTCGATAAGGGCTTGTGCGGGGGCGAAAGTCGCCAGCCGGGCGCGCAGCTTCGTCATGGCGACGCGAACAGAAGCGTGCGGATCCTCGAGGTCGGAGCCGAACGCAAGCGCGAGTGTATCGATGCTCACACTCTCGGGATACGCGCGCACGATCTGATGCAGGAGTTCGAATTCGCGCGGGGGAAGCAACAGTGCATGCTTCTGCCAGCGGAGGCTGCGGTGCGTGATGTCGAGGGTCAGCTCCCCGAATCGGAGGGTGCGGTCAAGCGGGCCTGTCCGTGGGTGGAGGCGCGCCAATTCACGCAATCGGTCGGGGGTGATGGGGAGGCGGATGGTGCCACGCATTCCTGCTCGCATCGCAGCTTCGATCATCGACGTCTCCGTGTCTTCGCTCACCCCGAAGAAGATCGGTCCTCCGCACACCGGTTCGGCGATCTGCACGATGGCCGCGAGCCGGTCGACCGACTCCCCGCCGGCGAGGACGAGCGACGCCTCGTAATCGTGGGCCAAGTCTGCCAGCGCATCGACGATCTCAGCGTGCACCGTTATCGGGACGCCTGCATGTCTGAACTCGGCGAAGCTCCCACGAAGGATCTCCGAACTGCGCCCGTGCAGAACGAACCGCGGGTCACCACCAGACAGGGAGGTCATCCGAATCGTCCGCTGATGTAGTCCTCCGTGCGCTGGTCCTGCGGCTGCTCGAAGATGTTCTTGGTGAGGTCGTATTCCACCAGGACTCCTGTGCGGTCTCCGGTGGTCTCGTCGGCCAGGGCGGTGAAGAATGCCGTGCGGTCGGCGACTCGTGCAGCCTGCTGCATGTTGTGGGTGACGATGATGATTGTGTAGTCCTGGCGCAGCTCGTGCATGAGGTCTTCGATCCGCGAGGTGGCGATGGGATCGAGGGCCGAGCACGGCTCATCCATCAGGATCACGTCGGGCTGCACCGCGATGGTGCGCGCGATGCATAGGCGCTGCTGCTGGCCGCCGGAGAGTCCGAACGCGGACTGCTTTAGCTTGTCTTTCACCTCGCCCCAGAGTGCTGAGCGTGTGAGTGCCTCCTCGACGAGGTCGTCCATGTTGTCGACCTTCATCCCTGTGACGCGAGGGCCGTAGGCGATGTTGTCGTAGATCGACTTCGGGAACGGGTTCGGCTTTTGGAAGACCATCCCGACGCGTCGTCGGACCTCGATGGGGTCGACGCCCTTCGCGTAGATGTCTTCCTCTTGGAAGATGACGTTTCCTTCGACGCGGGCACCGTCGACGAGGTCGTTCATGCGGTTCAGGGAGCGCAGGAGCGTGGATTTGCCGCATCCGGAGGGGCCGATGAGCGCGGTGATCTCGTTGCGTCCGAACTCGAGGTTGACGCCTGTGACGGCCCGGAAGTCGCCGTAGTACACGTTGACGTCTTCGCAGCGGATGAGTCCGCTGGGGGTTTCGGCAACCCGCCGTGAGTCTGCGGTCTGGAAGTGGGTGTGGGCCGCCGTCGGCGCCGCTGCGCTCGTCGAGGTGCTCGTGGAGGTGCTCATGGGTTTACCACCGTTTCTGGAACTTGTTGCGGATGAAGATGGCGAGGGCGTTCATCAGGATGAGGACGGCGAGCAGGAGGAGGCTCGTGGCGCCGGCGAGCTCGTGGAATCCCTCCTGCGGGCGCCCGGTCCAGTTGAAGATCTGGATGGGGAGCGTGGTGTATCCGCTGAGCAGCCCGTTCGGATCGAACGTGATGTAGACGAGCGCTCCGAGGACGAGCAATGGAGCTGCTTCGCCGAGAGCTCGGGACAGCGCGAGGATCGAGCCGGTCGCGATGCCTGGGACCGACGCGGGAAGCACCTGCCTCCACGTCGTCTGCCATTGGGTGGCTCCCAGCGCCAGCGAGCCGTCGCGGATCTCCCGGGGTACGGCGCGCAACGCCTCCCTGGTGGCGATGATGATGACCGGGAGGATGAGCAGCGTCAGCGCGAATGCTCCACCGATGACGATGTTCTTGTTGGTGACTCCGAGCATCGACAAGAAGGCGAGAGCGAGGAGACCGTAGACGATTGAGGGGACAGCAGCGAGGTTTTGGACGTTGAGCTCGACGAACCGGTTGAACCAGCGCTTCCGGTCGGCGAACTCCTCGAGGTGCACGGCGGCGGCGATTCCCAGGGGGAGGGTCATCACAGCGGTGGCCCCAATCGCCCAGACCGATCCGAGGATGGCTGGACGAGCTCCGGCTTCCTCCGGGTCAGCGGAGGGGAAGTTCGTCACCAGGTTCCAGGTGAGCTTGTTCTGTCCAGTGATGAAGATCGTGATCAGCAGAGTGACGAGCACAGCGAATGCGACGAAGAGCGACAGCCAAAGAAGTACGAGGAAGATGAGCGCGGTGGGACGCAGTTCGCCGTTTCGCCCGGTATTCAGCGGCCGGGTCGCGTTGAGCACACGGGACTCGGGAATCGTGGGCGCGGACATCAGTAGGCCTCCCGGAATCGGCGGACGAATCGGATGCTGATGAAGTTGATGAGCAGTGTGATGAGGAACAACAGCAGTCCGACAGCGAAGAGGGTGTTGTACTCGAGGCTTCCGACGCGGGAGTCGCCGAGAGCGGCGTTCGCGATGAAGCCGGTCATCGTCTGCCCCTGCTCCAGCGGATTGCTCACGAGCTGTGCCTGACTGCCCGCAGCGATTGCGACGATCATCGTTTCTCCGACGGCCCGGGAGATTCCGAGAACGACGGCGGCGACGATGCCAGACAGCGCGGCCGGAAAGACCACGCGAAGAGTGGTCTGCATGCGGTTGGCGCCGAGAGCGGCACTTCCCTGACGGAGCGCGCTGGGGACAGCAGACATCGCGTCCTCGGCGATGGATGCGATGGTCGGGATGATCATGACTCCCATCACGAGGCCGGCAGCGAGGACGCTGAACGCCCCTGTGGGGAGCTGCAGCCAGTCGCGGAGGACGGTGCCCTGCACGAACTGGAGGGCGAAGAACCCGTAGACCACGGTCGGGATACCCGCGAGGATCTCCAGCAGGGGCTTGAGCACCTTGCGCACTCGCGGTTTCGCGTACTCGGCGAGGAGGATCGCCGCACCGAGGCCGAAAGGAACGGCGACGAGGAGCGCGATGACCGTGGTCCACAGGGTTGCCGTGACCAGGGGGAGGACGCCGAAGGAGGCGTCCGCGAATCGAGGGGCCCAGCGCGTGCCGAAGAGGAACTCGAACGGTGAGACCTCCGCGAAGAAGCTCAGGGACGGGACCAGGAGCGCGATGACGATGCCCACGGTGGTGATGACCGTGATGGCTGCGGCAAGGCGCAGACCGAGTTTGATGAGGAACTCACCGGGCCGGCGGCGGCCTGCGAAAGACGAGGAGGGGGCGGGGGCCCGGCCGGTAGCCGGGCCCCCGGGCCGCTCAGTGACGGTGGTCATGGGAATCGTCCTGAGCCGGAGGCTTAGCCGAGCGAGGCGAGCTCGTCAGCCGCCGTGGTGACCTGCTCTTCGGTGAGGGGCACGAAGAGTGCGCGCTCGGCGATGTCGAGCGAGTTGGCGACGTAGAAGTCGATGAACGACTTCACCGGCTCCTTGTCGACGTACGAGGCGTTGTTCACGTAGATGAACAGCGGGCGCCCGAGCGGAGTGTAGGTGCCGTCCTGGACGGTCTCGGTGCTCGGCATCACGCCGTCGACCGCGACAGCCTTGATGACGCCCTCGTTCTCTTCGACGTAGCTGAGCCCGAGGAACCCGATGGCACCGACGTCACCTGCGACACCCTGGATGGTGATGTTGTCGTCTTCCGAGGGGCTGTAGTCGGTGCGAATCGCACCCTCTTCGCCGTTGATGGCGTCGGTGAAGTAGTCGAACGTTCCCGAGTCGGTGCCTGCACCGAAGAGCGTGATCGCCTGGTCGGGGAAGCTCGAGTCGACCTGGTTCCAGTTCGTGATCTCGCCCTCGGCCTCGGGACCCCAGATCTTGTTCAGCTGCTCGACGGTGAGGTCTTCAGCCCAGTCGTTCTCGGGATTGACGACGACGGACAGGCCGTCGTTGGCCGCGATGATCTCGGTGTACTCGATGCCGGCAGCCTCGCACTCGGCGGCTTCCTCGTCCTTGATGGCGCGGGAGGCGTTGGAGATGTCCGTCTCGCCCGCGCAGAAGGTCTTGAAGCCTCCACCGGTGCCCGAGGTAGCGACGGAGACGTTCACTCCGGACTCCTCATCGCGGAACAGGTCGGCTGCGGCTTCCGTGAGAGGGGCGACTGTCGACGACCCGTCGGTGTTCACCGAGCCGGTCAGCCCGCCCGATCCTTCGCCGGAGCCGGCGGATTCGCCTGCGCTCGGCTGCCCACCACAGGCGCTCAGCGCGAGAACGCCGATGACCAATGCTGTGGAGGCGAAGATCTTTGCTGTGGTCTTTCGCACGATTGCTTCCTTCATCTCAGACTCGTGACAGGCGGCCGATAGACCGCCTCGAATAGATGGTGATCTATTCGACGTATTGATAGAAGGTCATCTATGTGAACGTGAGGTTAACGGACTCGGAAGAACTCCCGCGCATCGCCGGCAAGCACTCGGCTGACCGCTAGGAGAACCGAGCGAACGCGAGCGAGATCGCAGCGAGCCCGACGGCGATGAGGGCCATGGCGGAGTACGAACCGGTGGCCACTGCGAGCAGCGGACCGAGTGCCGGGCCGAACGCTCCGACGAGCGTGATCGGAGCAGCGAAGATCCCGTTGATGGCGCCGTAGTTCTGGGTGCCCCAGCGATCCGCGACGGCGGAACCCTGAACAAGCGTCTGAGCGCCTCGCACCGCACCCGCAGCGATACCTATGGAGATCAGCAGCCACGGAGGCCCGGGAATCAGGGCAAGCAAGGTGAGAGAGATGACACTGAGGCCGGCGGTCACCGTGAGGGGGGCCCATGGTGGGGCAGTGTGCGGGACGGCGACGTAGAGGAGTCGCCCGATCACCTGACCGGCGCCGAGGAGTCCGAGAGCCCAGGCGGCGAGCTCGTAGCTCATGCCCTTCTCCATGAAGAGCGGGATGAGCGCGAGGGTCACGCTGAACAGCGCAGCAGCGAGAGCGAACATGGAGAGCTCGAGCATCCAGAATCGTCGCGTGCGCACGACCGTGCTCACCGTGTGAACCTCTGCGGCGTCGTCGTGGCGAACGGGTGACCAGGTGCGCTCCAGGCTGAACCAGTGCAGCGGCGCGGTGGTGAGAAGCAGGAAACCGGCGAGTATCAGGAACATGGTCCGCCAGTCGGTTATCGCCAGGAGTCCGGCGACAATCGGGGCGAAGATGGTGGAGGCGAGCCCGCCGGCCAACGTCAAGATCGTCATCGCCCCGCGGCGTCGAGCGTCGTACCGGCGAGCGATGACAGTGAACGCCGCCTGGTAGAGCACTGCCGATTGTGCGAGTCCTGCGATGACCCACCCCACTGTGAAGACTGCAAGGGTCGGTGCGAGAGCGACGAGCACGACGCCGAGCGGGCCGACGACGCTGCCAACAGTCATGATGAGGCGCGGCCCCCGCTCGTCGAGCCATTTCCCGACGAAAACGCCAGCGACAGCGGAGGCGACCAGGCCCGACGAGAACGACAGCGTGACCAGGGCCACCGGCCACCCGGTGTCATCCGCGACCGCGGGAGAGGCGACGATCAGTGCATAGAACAGGATTCCCCAACTGATGACCTGCCCCACCGACAGCGCGGCTAGCCGGCCGCCCAGGTGTGGCGAAGGGGCACTCGCTGAGGTCACACCGCGCGGAGAGAGTCGGCAGCGGCATCCATCGCGTCGCCGTTGAGAGCGAAGTACGCCCACTTGCCGCGCTGTTCACGCGTGACGAGGCCGGCGTCGGCGAGGAGCTTCATATGGTGCGACACCGTGCCCTGCGAAAGCCCCACGGGCTCGGTCAGATCGCAAATGCACGCCTCGCCGCCAGCCCCGGCGGCGATGAGAGACAGGAGCCTCACCCGCGTTGGATCGCCGAGCGCCTTGAACAGGCGTGCAACCCGCTCGGCATCCGCGACGGTCATGGAGGGGGTGATTGGCGGGACGCAGCAACTGGTCGATTCGATTGTCGTTGGCAAGCTCACGCGACTAGTCTGGCACGTATTGACAATCTTCGATAGATAGGCGACAGTCTTCATATTGAAGTTTTTCGATTTGAGGAGATGTGATGTCTGAGCTTCCCGTCGTCGTCATCGGAGCAGGGCCGCAGGGCCTCGCCGCAGCGGCACACTTGGTCGAACGCGACGAGAATGTCCTCGTCGTCGAGCGCGGGCACGGCCCAGCAGCTGCAGTCTCCGAGTGGGGACACGTGCGCTTGTTCTCAGCGTGGCCAGAACTCACGGACGCCGCTGCGCGCCGCCTGCTCGAGCCCACGGGGTGGAGCGCACCCGACTCGGGGTATCCGACCGGCGCGCAGTGGGTCAGCGACTACCTGATGCCACTCGCGGATGTCCTGGGCGAGCGGATCCGCTACGCGACGACTGTCACCGGAGTCGCCCGCCAGGGCCGCGACAAAGTCGTCGACGCAGGCCGCCGGAGCCAGCCGTTCGTCGTCCACACTGTAGATGCCGCGGGCAACGAATCTCGCCTCCTCGCCCGCGCGGTCATCGATGCCAGTGGCACCTGGGGCCTGCCGAATCCCGCCGGGGCGGATGGGTTCCCGGCCCCCGGCGAAGCCGCGGCGTCCGATCTGATTTCGTACCGCATCCCATCCGATGTGTCGGACCTCGCCGGTTCGCACGTCGTGGTGGTCGGTGCGGGGCACTCAGCCACGCATGCCGTGCTGCGTCTGAGCGAGTTGGCCCGCCGGTCGCCGGGAACGCGCGTGACCTGGCTGCTACGCCGAGGGAGCGCCGCCAAGGTCTTCGGCGGCGGAATCGGGGACGAGCTGCCGGAGCGTGCCGCGCTCGGTTCCCGCGCCCGCAAGGTGATCGACGAGGGGGTCGTCGATCTGGTGACAGGTTTCCGTGTCGCCGAGTTCCAGCACGGAGTCGATGGTCTGACGCTCGTCGCCGAAGATGGGCGCGAGGTGACGAATGTCGGGCGAGTATTCGCACTCACGGGCTTCCGCCCTGACACCGGGATGCTGCGAGAGCTCAGGATCGACCTCGATCCCACTCTCGAGGCGGTCGCAGGCATCGCTTCCGAGATCGACCCGAATATTCACTCCTGCGGATCGGTGTCCGCGACGGGCGCGAGAGAACTGGCGCAGCCGGAGCAAGGGTTCTTCATCGTCGGAGTGAAGTCCTACGGGCGAGCCCCAACGTTCCTCGCGTTGACTGGCTTCGAGCAGGTCCGTAGTGTCGCAGCTCACCTCGCTGGCGACCACGAGGCGGCCGCACGCAACGAACTCTCTCTCCCTGACACTGGTGTGTGCGGTGGATCCGGTGACTTCGATGACAATGCGGGAAGCTGCTGCGCGGCTCCCCAGACCCTGCAGATCGGCGCGCGGCCTGTCACTGTCGGCTGATTGCAACTCATGAGGGGTGGGGCTCCCGAACCGAGCCCCACCTCTCAGTACTTAGCTGACGAGCCGAGCCGCCAGACCACGCACCTTCGCGTCGATGGCGTCGCGGAGCTCGCGCACCCCGTCGGCCTCCCAGTTCGAGGGGTCCGGGAATGACCACTCGACCAGCTCTCCGTGCACCGCGCCAGGCAGCGGGAGGCCCGGTTTCATCAAGACCACGACATCGGCCGCGTTGAGATCATCCACTGTCACGGCCCGGGGCGTGGCCGCTGACGTGTCGATTCCGAGCTCGTGCAGCGTTGACGCGACGGCTGGGTTGATCGTTGCGGCTGGGGTGATTCCCGCACTCGTCGCGACAAGTCGCTCATCGCCGATGTGTGTCAGAAGATGGGCGCCGAGTTGGGAGCGCCCCGCATTGTGCTTGCATATGAACAGAACTGTCTTGGGCTGGGTCATCTGGGGTCCTCTGGCTTCCTGACTGTCTCGATTGCTCCACCTGCACGATCTGTGCGCCAGGTGAAGAGAAGGTGAACTCCGTCACCAACAGTTGCACTCGGTATCGATGAATGTCAATATAGACACATGTCGATTCAAGAGGTTGAGCTGGTCATCATCGGGTCCGGGCCTGCGGGCTACACCGCCGCGGTCTATGCCGCGCGTGCAGGCCTTGCCCCCGTGGTCCTCGCCGGTTCCTTGACCGCGGGCGGCGCGCTGATGACCACGACCGAGGTCGAGAACTTCCCCGGTTTCGTCGACGGCGTGCAGGGACCCGAACTGATGGAGTCGATGCGCGCTCAGGCCGAGCGCTTCGGTGCCCGCATCCTCCTCGACGACGCCATCCGGGTCGACCTCGACGGGCCTATCAAGACGGTCGAGACCGGCGCTGGAGAGACCTTCCTCGCCCGCGCCGTCATCCTCACCATGGGCTCCGCCTATCGCAAGCTCGGGTTGCCGGATGAGGATCGACTCACCGGTCACGGCGTCTCCTGGTGCGCCACCTGTGACGGCTTCTTCTTCCGTGAGCAGGAGATCGTCGTCGTCGGCGGCGGAGACTCCGCGATGGAGGAGGCACTGTTCCTCACCCGCTTCGCGTCGAAGGTCACCGTCCTGCACCGCCGTGACGAGTTCCGGGCCTCGAAGATCATGGCGCAGCGTGTGCTCGACCATCCGAAGATCGAGGTCGCATGGAACAGCGAGGTCGCCGGCCTCGTCGGCGCCGAGAAGGTCGAAGCCGTCACGCTACGCGACACCGTCACAGGCGCCGAGCGGACGATCTCGGCCACCGGAGTCTTCGTCGCCATCGGCCACGACCCGCGCTCCGAGATCGTCACCGGCCTCGTAGACACGGATGCCGACGGCTACGTGCTCGTCGAGCACCCCTCCACCCGCACGAACCTCGCGGGCGTCTTCGCCGCCGGCGACCTGGTCGACCACACGTACCGTCAGGCGATCACCGCTGCAGGCACCGGGTGCGCCGCAGCACAAGACGCCCAGCACTACCTCGCGGCGCGGGACGAGACCGTATCAGTACCCACCGAGACCGAGGAGGTCTTCGCATGAGCGCGCCCATCACTGTGACCGATGCCACTTTCCAGGCCGAGGTCATCGACTCCGAGATCCCCGTCGTCGTCGACATCTGGGCCACCTGGTGCGGGCCGTGCAAGCAGGTCGCACCCCTCTTGGATCAGCTCGCCGCCGAGTATGACGGCCGTGTGAAGATCGTCAAGCTCGACGCCGACCAGAACCCTGAGACGGTAGCCGCAGTCGGTGTCACGTCCATTCCCACACTCGGGTTCTACACGGGAGGCACGCGGGTCGACACACTCATCGGCGCCCACCCGAAGCCCATCATCGCCACGAAGATGGAGGCTCTCCTCGCATGAGCACCGCCACCGCACCCACTACCGTCCCGACCACAACGCGTCGTCTGTCGACCCTCGACCGCTGGTTGCCGCTCTGGATCGGTCTCGCCATGGTCGGCGGCATCGTCATCGGTCGCTTCATCCCCGGAGTCTCCGGTCTCCTAGCCGACCTCGAGGTCGGTGGAATCTCGATTCCCATCGCCCTCGGCCTACTGGTGATGATGTACCCGGTTCTCGCCAAGGTCCGCTACGACAAGGTCGCCGCGGTCACCGGAGACAAGAAGCTGCTCATCTCCTCCCTGGTGCTCAACTGGCTCGTCGGACCGGCGCTCATGTTCGTTCTCGCCTGGGCTCTCCTCCCGGACCTACCTGAGTACCGCACCGGGCTCATCATCGTCGGCCTCGCCCGCTGCATCGCCATGGTCGTCATCTGGAATGACCTCGCGTGCGGTGACCGGGAAGCCGCGGCAGTGCTCGTCGCCATCAACTCGGTGTTCCAGGTCATCGCCTTCTCGCTGCTCGGCTGGTTCTACTTGACGGTTCTCCCCGGCTGGCTCGGGATCGACTCCCAAGGCCTCGAGATCTCGGTCTGGCAGATCGCGCTGAACGTGCTGATCTTCCTCGGCATACCCCTCGTCGCCGGATTCGCCTCCCGATTCCTCGGCGAGCGCGCGAAGGGACGCGACTGGTACGAAGACCGCTTCCTCCCGAAG
>NZ_JARE01000046.1:0-43106 GCF_000708325.1 Microbacterium sp. Cr-K20
GCTTCTCGTCGACGGCGTCGATGCGGTCGTCGATGCGGCGGATCATCCACGCGCCGGCGGCGAAAAGGCTCGCGCCGAGGGTGAGTACGATGCCGATCGCGCTGACGACGATGGTCCAAGTCTCCGTGGTCACGGTGTTATCCCCTCCCTGCCGTGAGCAGGTGCCGTGGCGGTCCTTCGAGGCGGGCGACGGAGATCTTCAGGTCGGTGACGTCGGCGGCGACCGCGTCGATCCGAGAGCTGAGCTTCTCGTCGACGGCGTCGATGCGGTCGTCGATGCGGTGGATCATCCACGCGCCGGCTGCGAAAAGGCTCGCGCCGAGGGTGAGCACGATGCCGATCGCGCTGATGACGATCGTCCAGGTCTCCGTGGTCACGGTGTCATCCTCTTCCCGCGGTGATGAGGTGCCGCGGCGGGCCTTCGAGGCGGGCGACGGAGATCTTCAAATCGGTGACGTCGGCGGCGATCGCGTCGATGCGGTCGTCGAAGCGGCGGATCATCCAGGCGCCGGCGGCGAAGAGGCTGGTGCCCAGGGTGAGTACGACGCCGACGGCGCTGATGATGATCGCGAGGACTTCAGTGGACAACGGGGCTCCCCTTGACGCGGGCGGGTTCAGAATCGACGTTACGCCGCATCTGCCGAGGCGACCTGCGGTATTCCGGCATCCGTGGAAAGGTCTTCGACACTCGGAAAGGGGGAGGAGAAGTCAGTCGGTCGTCGGTGCCGTGACGCGGGATCGCGCCGCGATCAGCACCAGCACCGGCACGAGCGCACAGAAGGCAGCAGACACGAAGAACGTCGTGCTCGACGCCGGGTCGCGGCCGACCAGCAGGATCAGCGTGGGGACGAACGTGCCGCCGACAGCGCCGCAGGCAACGAGCGCACCCGTCACGGCCGCGCTGCGCGCAGGATCCAGCCGGTCGAGGGCGAGCCCCAGGATGAGTCCGTAGCTCGGAGCGAGGAGCACGACCACCGCGGCCAACGCGACGAGTGCGCCCACCGGCGCGGACCCCACCAGCATCCCGGCCGCGGCCATCAGCACGGCTGCCCCGCTCGTCGCCGTGGCGAGGATCACGATCGGCGACACGGACGCCCGGCGCAGGGCCGCCGAGCCGAAACGGCCGACGGCCATCAGCGTCCAGAACGCCGAGGTTCCCAGGGCGGCGAGAGCCGGATCGACATCGAGGATCCGCTCCGGGATCACGGCCGACCAGCCCGACAGCGCGGTCTCGACGCCGACGTAGAGCGGCAGCGCCGCCGCGAACGGCAGCAGCACGAGGAGCCCGCGCACGTCGCGATGCGCAGGAGCTTCGGCAAGGGAGGCCGCAGGAGTCGGGCTGGCGAGCATCGCGATCGTGACGAGGGGCACCACCGCGAGGATGCCGAGAGCCGGGCGCACGTCCGACCCGAGCGCGACGAGCAGCGGCGTGACCGCGGCGCACACCGCGACCGTACCCAGCAGCGCGCTCAGCAGTCCCGTCGCGCTGCCGACAGCCAGGGACTTCGCCGCCACCGAGCCCGAGGCCTCGACCAGCCCGAACCCGAAACCGGCGACGATCGCCGCGGCGATGAACACCCCGGGCGTGCTCGCCGCGGCCACAGCGATGACGGCGGCAGCCTGAAGCGCGCTGCCGAGGATGAGCGTGGTCTGGGGCGGTCGGCGGATCAGGAGCGGACCGGAGACCAGCACGCCCATCAGCAGCCCCGCGAACAGGGCGGGGACGGCGGCGCTGAGGTCGGCCCCGATCGCCCCCTCGGCGCGGGGGAGTATCGCCGGGACGAAGGCCGCCGTGACGCCGAGCCCCGCGAATGCGGTGAACAGCCCCGCCCGTGCGCGCCCCGCGTTCGTCACGCCCCAGCCGCCCGCACGCGGTGCACGGCGGCGAACGTGTCGCGCAGCGCCTCCATCGAGCGGTCGTAGTTCGACTGGGCGACGCCGATGAAGATGCAGTCGACCACCATGAGCTGCGCGATCCGGCTGCCGAGTGCACCCGAGCGGAACCCCGTCTCGCGGGCGGCCGTCGTGAGCACGATGTCGGCCTGATCGGCCAGCGGTGCCCCGGCGTGGTTGGTGATCGCGATGGTCGTGGCGCCTGCCCGACGGGCGAGCAGGAGGAACTCGATCGTGTCGGTGGTCGCGCCGCTGTGCGACACCGCGATCGCGACGTTCCCCGGTCCGAGGGTCGCCGCCGAGGTCCAGGCGGCATGCGGGTCGGACCAGTCCAGCGCCGTGCGACCGATACGGGTGAGCTTGCGCTGCAGGTCGAGCCCGACGATGGAACTCGCGCCCACGCCGAAGATGTCGACCCTGGTCGACGACGTGATGGCTTCCACCGAGGCGCGCAACGATTCGGTGTCGAGTACCTTCGCGGTGTCGGCGAGGGAGAGCGTCTCGGCGAGCGAAACCTTGGCGACGATGTCGGCCAGGGTGTCGTTGCGGTCGATGTCGCCGGAGACGGCGGGGAGAGCTGCCGTGTCGAAGGTCTCCCTTTCCACATCGCGCAGGACGTGGTTGCGCAGCTCCCGCACGTGCTCGTAGCCGAGCCGCTTGCAGAATCGCACGACCGAGGTGGTGGAGGTGTCGCAGCGCTGCGCGAGCTCGGCGACCGAGAGTCCCGCGGTGCCCGCGGGATCGGCGAGGAAGAGGTCGGCGATGCGCTGCTCGCTCGGACGCAGCTCGGGACGGATCGCGCGCATGCGGACGAGGACGGGGTGTGCGCCGGCTTCTTCGCGGGCAGCTTCATTGGACATGGCGGTCTCCGATCGCTGTTCATAACAGTAGAGGAACTTCTGTTACATCTGTAGTGACCTTCGTGTACTTTTGGTACCAACCAAGACCGACGACGTTCACGGGGCGGCAGGCAACAGCGCCTGACCCGACGCCACGGCGACGCGTCCCAGCCAGGAGGAATCTGCAATGAGCACAGCACGGCGAGCGTCATTCGGCGCTCTCACCGCCACGGCCGCCGCATTGGCGCTCGTGATCACCGGTTGTTCCGCACCGGCATCGAACTCCGAGTCCTCTGAGGGCGCGGCGGGCGGCGACCTCGTCATCGGCGTCACCAGCGACCCGGACACCCTGTTCCCCTGGAAGGCCACGCAGTTCCAGGCCGTCAACGTGCTGCAGAACCTGTACGGCACGCTGACCGAGTTCGACGAGGACCTCAACGTCGTCCCCGGCCTCGCCGAGTCCTGGGACGTCTCCGACGACGGCCTCACCGTGACCTTCCACCTGCGGGAGGGCGTCACCTTCGCCGACGGCACCACGTTCGGCTCCGAAGACGTCAAGTACTCGCTCGACGCGATCGCCGCCGAGGCCACCGCCGCCGTCGCGAGCAGCTCCCTCGCCTCCGTCACCGCGGTCGAGGCCACGGACGAGACGACCGTCACCCTCACGCTGAGCGCTCCCGACGCCGCTCTCCCCGCCAACCTCGCCGTGATCAACATGGCCATGCTGTCGTCCGACGACACCGAAGAGGGGCTCAACACGACCCCGAACGGCACCGGTCCCTTCATCCTCGACAGCCGCAAGGCCAGCCAGTCGATCACGCTCGCCAAGAACGAGGACTACTGGGGCGACGCGGCACTGCTCGACACCGTCGAGTTCCGGGTGATCCCCGACGAGTCGTCGATCGTCTCGGCGATGCAGTCCGGCAACGTGCAGCTCGCGGTGTTCGACGACCCGCTGGTCGCGCAGACCGCTGAGGGCGCCAACGTCGAGGTCGCCACGACCCCGCAGCTGAGCTACCACGCCCTGCAGCTGAACGCCACGCGCGGCGACCTCACCGACGTCAACGTGCGCCTCGCGATCCAGTGCGCGATCGACCGCCAGGAGGTGCTCGACACCGCCGCCCTCGGCGAGGGCGAGGTCACCGGCCCGATCACCTCTCCGGCATACAAGTCCGACCCCGAGGCGCGTCCGTGCCCCGAGCGCGACCTCGACAAGGCCGCCGACTACCTCAAGAAGGCGGGCAAGGAAGACGGCGTCACCATCAAGACGATCGTCTCGCAGGGCGAGTACGCGACCTCGGTGAACGAGGCGCAGAACCTCAAGGCCCAGCTCGCCGATGCGAAGATCACGCTCGACATCGAGGTCCTCGAATCCGGTGCCTTCGTCGACCGCTGGATCGCGGCCGACTTCGACGCCGCTGTCGCGCTCAACGGCGGTCGTCCCGACCCCGACGGCATGTACGGCCGCTACTTCACCAGCACCGGAAACCTGAACAAGGTCGCAGGCTACTCCTCGCCCGAGCTCGACGCGCTGTTCGCCGAGGGACGCCAGACGGCCGACCCGGAGAAGCGCAAGGACATCTACGCGCAGGTCTCCGAGAACCTCGAGGACAACGCCGCGTGGATCTGGCTGTTCACGAGCTACACCTACACGGCGACGGCCTCGACCGTCGACGGCTTCGTCCCCATGGTGAACGGCTCGCTGCAGTACCTGCGGACCACCTCCATCAAGTAGCGGATCGAGGGGGCGCGGCACGCCCGCGCCCCCTCCCTCCCCGACGACAGGCACCCCCACACGCGCATGTTCAGACAGATCCTCCGCAACAGCGTGCTGCGACGCATCCTCGCAGCACTCGGCACGCTCCTCGGCGTCGCCATCTTCGTCTTCCTGATGCTGCGCGCCATCCCCGGCGACCAGATCAGCTCCGGCCTCGGCACCGAGGCAGCCGCCCTCACGCCTTCGCAGCGCGCGGCCCTCGAGGCCTACTACGGCCTGGACCAGCCGCTCTTCGTGCAGTTCTTCTCGTGGCTCGGCAACATCTTCACCGGCAACCTCGGCTTCTCATCCCGGGCGCAGACCAGCGTGCTCGACCTGACCGCCGCCGCCCTCCCCGTCACGTTCGAGCTCGCGATCTTCTCGATCGTGATCGCCCTCGCCATCGGCATCCCGCTCGGCATGCTCTCGGCGTCGAAGCCCGACTCGGTCCGCGACGGCTTCGGCCAGGTGGTCGGTCTCGCCGGACTCTCGATCCCGGCGTTCCTGCTCGGCACCGCACTGCTGGCGGTGCTCGCCTCGTCGTTCGGCTTCAACCCCAACGGCCAGGCCTACGCCACGCTCTTCGAGGACCCGCTGCTCAACCTCCAGCAGATGCTGCTGCCGTCGATCGTGCTGGGCTTCGGCATCGCCGCGCCGATCATGCGCACGACCCGCACCGCGGTGCTCGAGATCCGCGCCAACGACTTCATCCGCACCGCGAAGGCGAAGGGCGTCCCGCCGCGCCGCCTGCAGGTGCGGCACGTGCTCGGCAACGCGCTGGTCCCCATCGTCACGATGACCGGCCTGCAGTTCGGGTACCTCCTCGGCGGCGCCGTGGTGGTGGAGCAGATCTTCTCGCTCCCCGGCATCGGACGACAGGTGCTGCTCGGCATCCAGCAGAAGGAGTACGCGCTCGTGCAGAGCACCGTCCTCGTGATCGCACTCGCCTTCGTCATCGTCAACCTGCTCACCGACCTGCTCTACCGGGTCATCGATCCTCGGGTGCGTGCCGCATGACCGACATCTCTCAGACCTCGGCCCTCGCCCCCGGCGGCGGGCGCACCATGGAGCGCGTGCGCCTCCTGCTGCGCAGCCGTAGCGGGCTCACCGGCCTCATCATCGTCGTGCTGCTCGCGGTGCTCAGCCTCGTCTCGGCGTTCGGGCTGCTGCCCTTCGACCCGCTCGCCCAGGATCCGCCGTCGCGCCTGCAGCCGCCCTCGGCCGTGCACTGGTTCGGGACGGACCAGTTCGGTCGCGACGTGTTCTCCCGCGTCGCTGCGGGCGTCGCGAACTCGGCGCTGATCTCCGTCGTCGCGGTCGCCTTCGCCACCGTGGTCGGCACCGTGTGCGGACTCATCGCCGGCTTCTACCGCGGTTTCTCCGATGGCGCGATCACGGCCGTCACGAACGTGCTGTTCGCCTTCCCGCCGCTGCTGCTCGCGCTCTCGCTGGCGTCGGTGTTCGAGCGCAACTGGTTCACCATCGCCGTGGCCATCGCGATCGTCTACGTGCCGATCTTCATCCGCGTGACCCGAGGCCCCGTGCTCTCGCTGCGCGAGGTCGAATACGTCAAGGCCGCCAAGAGCACCGGTCAGAGCCGCATGGCGACCATGTTCCGACACGTGCTGCCGAATATCACGTCGATCATCATCGTGCAGGTCACGCTCTCGCTGTCCTGGGCCGTGCTCACCGAGGCCTCGCTGAGCTTCCTCGGGCTCGGCACCCCGCCGCCCGCACCCTCGCTCGGTTCGATGATCTTCGAGGCGCGCACGCTCGTCACGATCGCCCCGTGGACGATGATCGCGCCCGGTGTGATCGTGGTGCTGCTCGTGGTCGGGCTGAACCTGCTCGGCGACGGCCTCCGCGACAGTCTCGACCCCCGGAACAGAGGAAAGCGATGACCACGGAGGACCTCGGCGGACTCGCCACGGAGGCCAGCGATCCCCGCTACGCGGAGCTCGACCTGATGAGCGTGGCGGAACTCGCGCAGACCATGAACGAGGCGGATGCCACGGTGCCGGCTGCCGTGCAGCGTGCGCTCGGTCAGATCGTCCCCGCGATCGAGGCCACGGCCGCCCGCATGGGGCAGGGCGGTCGCCTGGTCTACGTCGGCGCCGGAACCCCCGGCCGCATCGGCGTGCTCGACGCCTCGGAGTGCCCGCCCACCTTCAGCACTCCGCCCGAACTGGTCTTCGCGATCATGGCCGGAGGGCCCGGTGCGATCGTGAACCCCGTCGAAGGCGCGGAGGACGACGCGGAGGCGGGGGCTGCGGCCATCGACGCCGCCGGCATCGGCCCGCTCGACACCGTGATCGGGATCGCCTCGAGCGGACGCACGCCGTATGTGATCGCCGCCGTCCGCCGGGCGCGCGAGCTCGGAGCGCTCAGCATCGGCCTGTCGTGCAACGTCGGCACAGCACTCAGCGCGGCGGCCGAGCACGGCATCGAGGTCGAGGTCGGACCCGAGGTGCTCTCCGGATCGACCCGGCTCAAGTCGGGCACCGCCCAGAAGCTCGTGCTGAACATGTTCTCGACCATCTCGATGGTGCGGGGCGGCAAGGCCTACGGCAACCTGATGGTGGATCTGAAGGCCACGAATCACAAGCTCCGTGAGCGGGCGATCCGGATGGTGCAGACCATCGCGGATGCCGACCGCGACACGGCGGTGGCTGCGCTGGAGACCGCCGCCTACGACGTGAAGCTCGCGTCGATCATGATTCGCCGCGGTGAGGACCTCGCCGCGGCCACCGCACGACTGGGTGCCGCCGACGGACGGCTGCGCACCGCACTGGAGGAGAACTGATGCGCGTCCTCGGACTGATCTCCGGCACCTCGCACGACGGGATCGATGCCGCCGTCGTCGACTTCACGACCAGCGGCGGCTTCACCGCGCACGGTGTGGATCTGCACGGCACGGTGCTCGCGGCGACGAGCGTGCCCTACGCCCCCGAACTGCGGGCGCGACTGATCGCTGCCCTGCCGCCCGCCCAGACGACGCTCGCTGAGGTGGCCGAGCTCGACACCCTCATCGGGCAGGCGTTCGCCGAGGTCGCAGCCGACATCGCGGCCGAGGTCGGCGGGGTCGACGCGGTGTGCTCGCACGGACAGACCGTCTACCACTGGGTCGACGGCGCGCACGCGCGGGGCACCCTGCAGATCGGGCAGCCGGCCTGGATCGCCGAGAAGGTCGGCGCCCCCGTGGTGTCCGACATCCGCATCCGTGACATCACTGTCGGCGGCCACGGCGCCCCGCTGGTGTCGTTCCTCGACGAGCTGCTGCTGCGCTCGCGCGCCGGCATCTCGGCGGCCCTGAACCTGGGCGGCATCTCGAACATGACCGTGGTGCGTCAGGACGGCCTCGTCGCCTACGACATCGGCCCGGCGAACGCGCTGGTCGACGCGGTCATCGTCGAGCACGACCTCAACCCGCTCGGCTACGACGACGACGCCGCGATCGCCCGCACCGGACAGGTCGACGAGGCGCTGCTGGCAGCCCTGCTCGAAGACCCGTACTACGCCCTCACCCCGCCCAAGAGCACGGGCAAGGAGCACTTCCACCTCGGCTACGTGCACGAGCACCTGGCTGCGCAGGGCCGCGAGATCGCGGTCGCCGATGTCGTGCGCACCCTGACCGAGCTCACGGTCCGCACGGTGGCGCGCGACGTGGAGGCCGCGGGCATCGGGTTCCTCGCCGTGTCGGGCGGCGGATGCCGCAACCCGCTGATCCTCGACGGACTGCGCGCCGCGCTGCCCTCGACGGAGGTCGTGCTCGCCGACGAGCTGGGTGCCGCGGCCGACAGCAAGGAAGCCATCCTCCTCGCGCTCATCGGCTGGTCCACGATGCACGGCGTTCCCGCGATCGTCCCCGGCGGCACCGGTGCGCGCGAGCCGCGGATCCTGGGCACCATCACGCCGGGCGTCGGTCCGCTGCAGATGCCCGAGCCCGTCGCCTCCATCGATTCCCTCGTGCTCGCGGAGGCCTCGGCATCGTGAACCTCCAGGTGCGCCCCGCCACCCCGGAAGACCTGTCCGGGGTGCTCGAGGTGTTCCTCGCGTGCTGGCGGGAGAGCTACCGGGATCTACTCCCCGACGCGGCGATCGATGCGATGACGGATGAGCGGGCCGAGGCGCTGTGGCGCCGGGTGCTCGCCGATCCGGCGGGCGTCGTGCTCGTCGCCGAGCGCGACGGTGAGATCGTCGGGATCACCCGGTATGCCGCGACCCCCGGCGATGGCGACCGGGTCGACGGCGCGGTGCACTCGCTGTACGTCTCGCCGCGGGCCCACGGGGGCGGGATCGGCGGCGGGCTGCTGGCTCAGGCGGCGGCGGAGCTGCAGGATGCCGGGGCCGAGGCCGCGACGCTCTGGGTGTTCGCGGCGAATGCCCCGTCGATCGGGTTCTACGAGTCGAAGGGCTGGCGTCCCGACGGAGCCACCCGCACCCAGCCGGAGTTCGGTGAGCCCGAACAGCGCATGCGCAGGGAGTGGACATGACCGCCGCCGCAGCCGTCGCCGCCGTCCTCGCCACGGACTCCGCACCGCGCGGCGCCGTCGCGGGTGTCGTCACCGACGCCGGGCGCGACGTCGCCGCGGGCGGCCTGGCCGACCTGGCCGGAACGCCGATGACGACCGGGACCGCGTTCGACATCGCCTCGGTATCGAAGGTCGCCGCGACCACGACCGCGATCCTGCGACTGGTCAGCCGCGGCGACATGGGCTTCGATGACCGCGTCGACCGCCTCGTCTCCGGCACTGCCTGCGCACCCGGGACGACCGTGCGTCACCTGCTGCAGCACCGCGCGGGTCTGTGGGAGTGGCAGCCGCTCTACCTCGATCACGCACACGCCGCCGACCCCGCGGCCGCGGCCGACGCGATCCCGCTCCGCTACGGCCTCGACGAGGGCCGTCACTACTCCGACCTCGGATTCCTGCTCCTCGGCCGCATCATCGCCGCCGTCACCGGGCTGCCCCTGGACGCCGCCGTCCGCGAGCTCGTTACCGTACCCCTCGGGCTCGACCGCACCGGATACGGCCCGGTCACCGCGCCCGTCGCCTCGTCGTCGGTCGGTGACGCCGCCGAACGCCGCATGGTCGCGACCGGTGAGCCCTATCCGATCCTCGCCGCCGACCGCACATTCGCCTGGCGCGAGGGCGAGATCACAGGCAGCGTGAACGACGGCAACAGCTTCCACGCCGCCGGTGGCATCTCTGGCCACGCCGGACTCTTCAGCACCGCCGACGACCTGCTCACCCTGGGTGCCGCGCTCGCCGCTCCCGAGCCGCATCCCGAGCTGTGGCATCCGGATGCGACAGCCGACCTGTTCCGCGACGGACCCGACGCCGGGCAGGCGCTGGGCTGGCGCAGCGACACGGTCGCGGTCGGCGGCCGACCGACCCGGATGCTCTGGCACCCGGGCTTCACGGGCTGCGCGCTGGGATTCGTGCCGGGCACCGGCACCGCCGCGGTCCTGTTGAGCAACCGCCTCTTCGCCCCCGAACCCGCGCCGACCGAGGCGCTGTGGCGCACCGCGCTCCCCGCGCTCCTGGGCGGCAACGACCTGGACGACAACGAAGGAACGAGAACACCATGAGCACCACCGAGCCCGTGCTGAGCATCAGCGGCCTCGCCGTCGCCTTCCGGACCGGATCCGAACTGGTCACCGCCATCAGCGACATCAGCATCGACGTCGCCGCCGGTGAGACTGTCGCGATCGTGGGGGAGTCCGGGTCGGGCAAGTCGACCACCGCCGCCGCTGTCAACCGTCTGCTGCCGGAGAACGGTGTGATCACCGCCGGCAGCATCCGCTTCGACGGGCGCGAGCTGACCGATCTGCCCGAGAACGCGATGGTCTCCCTGCGCGGTGCCGGGATCGGCCTCGTGCCGCAGGACCCGATGTCGAACCTCAACCCGCTCATGCGCGTGGGCGAGCAGATCGGCGAGGCGCTCGAGGTGCACGGCCACACCCACGGCGATGCCACGAAGGCACGGGTCGTCGAGCTGCTCGAGATGGTGGGGATCGCGGATGCCGCGCAGCGGGCGCACCAGTACCCGCACGAGTTCTCGGGCGGTATGCGCCAGCGCGTGCTGATCGCGATGGGGCTCGCCTGCAAGCCGCGCCTGCTGATCGCCGACGAGCCCACCTCGGCCCTCGACGTGACCGTGCAGCGGCGCATCCTGGACCAGCTCGATGCGCTCACCGATGACCTCGGCACCGCCGTGTTCCTCATCACGCACGACCTCGCCCTCGCTGCCGAGCGCGCCGACCGCATCGTCGTGATGTTCCGCGGTCACATCGTGGAGGAGGGCACCTCGGCCGAGGTGCTCGGCAACCCGCAGCACGAGTACACGAAGCAGCTGCTCGCCGCGGCACCGAGCCTCGCCTCCCGCCGCGAAGCCCTGCCGCAGCGCGAGGCCGCCACCGGGACGCCGTTCGTCGAGATCCGCGACCTCCGCAAGGAGTTCGCCCTCCGGTCTCCCAAGGCGGGCGAGCCCGAGACGTTCACCGCGGTCGACGGGGTGAGCTTCGAGATCCGTCGCGGCACGACCGTCTCGATCGTGGGCGAGTCGGGGTCGGGCAAGTCGACCACGGCGAACATGGTGCTCGGCCTCGAGGACGCCACGTCGGGATCGATCCTGTTCGACGGGCTCGACCTGACCACGCTCCGCCGTAAGGAGCTGTTCGCGTTGCGCCGCCGTGTGCAGCCGGTGTTCCAGAACCCCTACGCCTCGCTCGACCCCCGCTACACGGTCGAGCAGTCGATCGCCGAGCCGCTGCGGGTGCACCGCATCGGCACCGCGGCCACCCGTCACGCCCGCGTGCTCGAGCTGCTGGAGCAGGTCGCCCTGCCCGCGGCGATGGCCGAGCGCCTGCCGCATGAGCTGTCGGGCGGTCAGCGCCAGCGCGTCGCGATCGCCCGGGCGCTCGCGCTCGAACCCGAACTCGTGGTGCTCGACGAGGCCGTGTCGGCGCTCGACGTGCTCGTGCAGGCGCAGATCCTCGACCTGCTCGCTGACCTGCAGAAGCGCCTGGGCCTGAGCTACCTGTTCATCAGCCACGACCTCGCGGTCGTGCGGATGATCTCCGACGAGGTGCATGTCATGCAGCGCGGCGTCGTGGTCGAGAGCGGCACCCCCGAGCGCATCTTCGACGACCCGCAGCATCCCTACACCCGCGAGCTCCTCGCTGCGATCCCGGGGGCGACGCTGGCCTCCTGATCAGGAGCGGGGTCCGGGGTCAGCGGGACCTGTCGTCGTCGTCCCAGGGGCCTTCCCACCAGCCGGCGCGGCCGTCGTCCGAGCCGCCGCGCCCCCGGCGGGAGCGGACGAACTGCACGACGAACACGGTCAGCGAGCTGAGCAGGATCAGGAAGACCACCAGGAACAGCACGTCGCTCTGATTCATGGGCGTTTCCCCTCCGCGGCATCCGCCACGATCTTCGCGATGCGGGCTGCCCGGGTCTCCGTGCGCTTGGCCATCGCGATGTGCGTGAGTCCGAACTTCTTGACGGACTTCGGGAATGCATCCCAGTTCTCGCGCGCGGCGGGCACCGCGTCGAGTGCGGCGGCGAACTCCTCCGGTTCGGTCCCGGCTTCCGGGCCGTCGAGCACGGTCCACGAGCCGTTCGCCTTCGCGACCTCGAGCACACGGATGCCGGCCGGAGCGAGCAGACCCTCGGCCTCGAGTTCCGCGATCCGCGCCTTGTTCGTCGCCGCCCAGCCGCTGCCGGGGCGGCGCGGGGAGAACCACTGCCCGTTGGCGCGGTCGTCGGTTCCGTCGTCGAAGACACGCACGGGGCCATCGATCCATCCGAAGCACAGCGCCTGCCGCACGGCATCCTCGTAGCCGACGCCGTCGGACGAGCCGCGCACGCTCAGCAGCCAGACGCCCGCCGCGCGCTCGTGGTTCGCCTCGAGCCAGGCGCGCCAGGCCGCGGCGTCCGCCGCCCGGAGTCGTTCACCCTCGTCGAGTGCGCCCATCGGCTACTTCTTGATCTTGACCGTCGTGATCGTCTCGGTGATCCGCGGGAGCAGGTCGGCGACCGACTGCACGATCTCATCCGGGCGGAACGGGTACTTCTCGATCTCGGCCTGGTCGCTGATGCCGGTGAGCACCAGGATCGTGTGCAGACCCGCCTCGATGCCGGCGACGACGTCGGTGTCCATGCGGTCGCCGATCATGCCCGTGCGCTTCGAGTGCGCGCCGATCTTGTTCAGGGCCGAGCGGAACATCATCGGGTTCGGCTTGCCGACCACGTACGGCTCCTTGCCGGTGGCCTTCGTGATGAGCGCGGCGATGGCGCCCGTCGCGGGCAGCGGTCCGTCGGCGCTCGGGCCCGTGGCATCCGGGTTCGTCACGATGAAGCGCGCGCCGCCGATGATGAGGCGGATGGCCTTCGTGATCGCCTCGAACGAGTAATTGCGCGTCTCGCCCACGACCACGAAATCGGGGTTGGTCTCGGTCATGATGAAACCCGCATCGTGCAGTGCGGTGAGGATGCCGGCTTCGCCGATCACGAAGGCAGAGCCCCCGGGGAGCTGCTGCTTCAGGAAGTCGGCGGTCGCGAGGGCCGAGGTCCAGATGCGCTCCTCGGGCACGTGCAGTCCGCTGGTGCGCAGGCGAGCCGACAGGTCGCGAGCGGTGAAGATCGAGTTGTTCGTCAGCACCAGGTACGGGATGCCCGCGCTCTCCCAACCGGCGAGCAGTTCGGATGCTCCGGGGATGGCGTCGTTCTCATGGACGAGCACGCCGTCCATGTCGGTGAGCCAGCATTCGATGTCGTCACGTTGTGCCATGTGCACAGCCTAGAGGCCCCAGGCGACGTGCACCTGACCGTGTTGCGGAGCCGTCAGGCGCTGAGCCAGACCACCTGCGCCGCGCCGTCGGGCAGCGCCGTCTGCGCGCCGTCGATCTCCACCCCGGATGCCGTCACCGCGACCGTGGATGCGACCGCCAGGCCCAGTGTCTCGAGAGCTCGCAGCAGCTCGGGGTCGCGGTCGTCGACGCGCAGCACCCGGCCCGCGTGCCCGGCCGGCGCATCGGCGAGCAGCACGAACGGCTCACGCTCGATGTGACCGTCGGCGTCGGGGATCGCATCGCCGTGCGGGTCGAAGCGCGGGCGGCCGAGGCGCGCGTCGATACCCTCCAGCAGTCGGTCGCTGATGGTGTGCTCGAGGACCTCGGCCTCGTCGTGCACCTCGTCCCAGCCGTAGTCGAACTCCTGCACCAGCCAGGTCTCGATCAGGCGGTGCCGGCGCACCATCGCAAGGGCGCGCACGGTCCCGGCATCCGTCAGCCGCACCGCACCGTAGGGCACGTGCGAGACGAGACCCGCGGCGGCGAGCTTCTTCACCATCTCGGTGACCGACGAGGGGGCGATGCCGAGCTTCGCGGCGAGCACCGAGGGAGTGATGGGGGCGTCCTGCCACTCGGTGTGCGCGTAGACGGTCTTCAGATAGTCGTCAGCTGCAGGGGATGCCACCGGACCAGCTTAGGTCAGTTCGTCGCGGCGGCCAGCAGGCTGTATGCGGCCTGACCCGCGAAGAACAGGACCAGGAAGCCGAGGAGGGCGCCGGCCAACGAGAGCCGGCCGTCGAACCCCTCGATCTCGGCGATGCCGATCTTGCGCGCGCGGAACGCCAGCACGAGAGTGGCGACGCCGAGAGCCAGCTGCACCCACGGGCTGCCGGGGCCGATGACCTTCGGGAACGCGATCAGCAGGCCGCCGATCACGCCCGTCGCGAGGCCGATCCAGGTGAGGATGCGGACGTTGCGGCGGGCGTTCTCGGCAGACATGCTGTCGAGCCTATCCGGGTCAGGCCCCCGTCAGGACGAGCCAGAGCAGCGCTCCGTTGAGGGCGATCAGCAGCACGGAGGCGATGATTCCGGCGGCCGTCGTCCAGCGCCGGTTGACCCAGGCGCCGAGGGTGCGTCGCTGCGCGGTGAGCACGACCAGCGGGATCAGGGCGAAGGGGATGCCGAACGAGAGCACCACCTGGCTGAGCACCAGGGCGAGTGTCGGATCGAAGCCGATGCCGAGGATGATGAGCGCGGGGATCAGCGTGACCAGGCGGCGGGCGAGCAGCGGGATGCGCACGTGCAGCAGGCCGTGCATGATCTCGGCTCCCGCGTAGGCGCCCACCGAGGTCGAGGCCAGTCCGGATGCGAGGAGTCCGACGGCGAAGAAGGTTGCGACGACGGGCCCGAGCCCCGCGGCGAGAGCGGCGTGCGCGCCCTCCAGCGAGTCGGTGCCCTCGACCCCGGCGAGGTTCGCGGCGGCGAGCAGCAGGATGCAGAGGTTCACGGAGCCGGCGATCACCATCGCGATCGACACGTCCCAGCGGGTGGCGGTGAGTAGACGGCGGATGCGCGAGGTCTCGGTACGCACCGCCTCGTCGCCGGCGTGGGCGGTCGTGGCGCCGAAACGGTCGCGGGCGAGGGAGGAATGCGCGTAGATCGCGTGCGGCATGATCGTCGCGCCGAGGATGGATGCGGCCAGCAGGACCGAGCCGGTGTCTTCGAAACGCGGAACCATTCCGCCGAGCACCCCTGCCGGGTCCGGCGGAGCGACGAAGACGCCGGCGACGAAGCCGATCGTGATGATGGCCATGAGCCCGATGATCACGAACTCGAAGGGGCGGGCCCCGCGGCGGGACTGGACCGTGAGCAGGATCATCGAGACCGCGCCGGTGATCAGTCCGCCCAGGAGCAGCGGCACGTCGAACAGCAGGTTCAGCGCCACCGCGCCGCCGATGACCTCGGCCAGGTCGGTGGCCATGGCGACGAGCTCGGCCTGCAGCCAGTACGCGCGGCGGGCCCATGGCCGCTTCAGCCGTGCGCCCAGCACCTCGGGCAGGCTCTGTCCGGTGACGACGCCCAGCTTCGCGGAGAGGTACTGGATCAGCCACGCCATGATGTTGCCCGCGAGCACGACCCACACCAGCAGGTAGCCGTACTGGGCCCCCGCGGTCATATTGCTGGCGACATTGCCGGGGTCGAGGTACGCGACGCCGGCGACGAGGGCCGGGCCGAGCAGCCAGAGGCTGCGCGGAGCCCTGGCCGGGGGCGCGGTCGGGGTCGTCATCGGGAGCGAGGAATTTTTAGGCACACCGAAACCGTAGCGTATTTTTCGGTGGACCTAAATATCTGAGTGGTTCGTCGCGGCGATAGCCTGGCGGGATGGACGACGCCGCTTCGGAACACACGACCGCCGACACTCCGGCGGGCCCGACGCACGGCGGCTCGACTGCCCAGCCCGGCTATGGAGTGGGCCCCTGGCCCGGAGGAGAAGAGGCGTGGCCTGCAGGTGAGCAGTACGACCCCGAACTCCTCGCGGCAGGCGACACCCGTAACGTGATCGACCGCTACCGCTACTGGCGGATGGAGGCGATCGTCGCCGACCTCGACACCCAGCGGCACCCGTTCCACGTCGCCATCGAGAACTGGCAGCACGACATGAACATCGGATCGATCGTGCGCAGCGCCAACGCGTTCCTCGCCGACACCGTGCACATCATCGGTCGCCGCCGCTGGAACAAGCGCGGGGCCATGGTCACCGATCGCTACCAGCACGTGGTGCACCACGAAGACGTCGAGACCTTCGCCGCCTGGGCTGCGGCGGAGGGCCTCCCGATCATCGCGGTCGACAACGTCGAGGGTGCCGTGCCCGTCGATCGCGCCGAACTCCCGCAGCGCTGCGTGCTGCTGTTCGGTCAGGAAGGACCCGGACTCTCGGCCGAGGCGCTCGCCGCAGCATCCGCCCACATCGAGATCACCCAGTACGGCTCGACGCGCTCGATCAACGCCAGTGCCGCTGCCGCCGTGATCATGTACGAGTGGTGCCGGAGATACGCGGGCTGAGCGCCGCCGGAAACCCCTCGACAGGCGGTGGCTGCGGGCGTAGCGTGAGTGCCGATCGAGGAGGTCGACATGGCAGTCGTCACACCCATCCGCCCGTTCCTCTGGTTCGTCGACAGGGCGCAGGAGGCGATGGAGTACTACGTCTCGGTGTTCCCGAACTCGTCGATCGACAGCGTGACCTACTATCGGATGAGAACCTCAGTGAGCACTTCGAGGGCATGACCGGGAAGGTCATCAACGGGGAGTTCACTCTGAACGGAACGCGATTCGGCTGCCTCGACGGGGGTCCGGAGTTCACCTTCAACGAGGCCGTCTCCTTCGTGATCGAGTGCGCCGACCAGGAAGAGATCGACCGCTACTGGCAGGCGCTCTCCGCGGTGCCGGAGGCGGAGGCATGCGGCTGGTGCAAAGACCGGTTCGGCGTCAGCTGGCAGGTGGTCCCCGCCGGGCTCGACCTTCTGCAGCAGCGCCCGGAGCAGATCCAGGCGCTGATGCACATGAAGAAGATCGTGATCTCGGAGCTCGAGATCGCCTGAGCTGGTCGGTGCCGGTCAGCCGCGATCGATGCCGAAGAGGTGGCGGTAGATCGCGTTGACGTCGCGATCCAGATGATCGATGCGCCCGTGGACCGAGCTGATCTCCGTGCGCACATGGGCGAACTCGCTCCGCATCTCGGTCCGCACGCTGGCGAACTCGTTGCGGACCTCGGTCCGCACGCTCTCGAACTCGTTCTGCATCGTGCGCAGGAACATCGTCGAGATCAGCGTGATCGTGCCGAACATGCCCGCGGCGAAAACGCCGATCAGCGTCCATACCTGTGGTTCCGTCATCCCCAGCATCCCTTCAGTGTCCCCCGATCATCGTCGAGTGCACCAGGGTTTCCGCGCGTAGTATTCCGCGGATTCCGGTGGTGGGGGAGAAGTCGCGATGGAGCGGATCGGTGCAGTTCCAGACGCCCCGGCGTCACGCGGTCGCCGAGAGCCAGCGCCCGGATCGCACGCGCCAGCCGAGAGTGCCCAGACGCGCGAGCAGATAGACGCCGAAGAAGGCGACCGCGAGCCAGACGAGTCCCGCGGTGCCGTCGACCCCGGTCGCGGCGATGATCCACAGCGCCGGGAGGAACGGGACCAGGTTCAGGCCCCCGGCGATCGCGAGGTAGCGGGCGTCGTTCGCGCCCATGAGCACCCCGTCGAGCACGAACACGACACCCGCGATCGGTTGGGCGACGGCGAGCACGAGCAGTGCCGGCTGCACGAGGGCGGCGATCTCCGCCGACCCCGTGAACACGATGCCGAGCACCCCGGAGAGCGCGGCGATCAGGCCGCCGACGATGACGCCGAACCACGCGCCCCAGGCCAGGGTGCGGGCCAGCACCCGGTGGACCTGCCGTTCGTCTCCGGCGCCCAGCTCCTTGCCGATGAGTGCCTGCGCGGCGATCGCGAGGGCATCGAGTGCGAATGCCGCGGCCGAGAAGATCGTGAACACGATCTGCCACCCTGCCAGCTCCTCGGTGCCGATGCCGGTGGCGATGCCCACGGTCGCGAGCAGGGCGACGCGCAGGCTCACGGTCCGAAGGAACAGCCATCCGCCCGACGTCGCCGTGCTGCGGATGCCCGCGCGCTGGGCGCGCAACGAGGCGCTGTGACGGGTCGCCAGGCGGCGGATGACCAGGGCGTACGCGGCGACCATGCCCCACTGCGCCGTCACGGTGCCGGCGGCCGAGCCCGCGATACCCCACCCGAGTCCGTAGATGAAGAGCCAGTTGAGCAGGGCGTTCGCGCCGAAGCCGAGCCCCGCGATCCAGAGCGGCGTCATCGTGTCCTGCATGCCGCGCAGCAGGCCGGTCGCGGCGAACACGATGAGCATCGCCGGCAGGCCCCACATCGAGATCACCAGGTACTCGTTGGCCTGCTGTGCGACGGCCTCGTTCGCGCCGAACAACGAGACCAGCCACGGTGAGGAGACCGCGCCGACGACGGCGAGCACCGCGCCGAGTCCGAGCGCGAGCCACATGCCGTTGATACCGACCGACACGGCCTCGCCCGGCTGTCCGGCGCCGAAGCGGCGGGCGACCGCCGGAGTGGTCGAGTAGGCGAGGAACACCATGAGCCCGACGATCGTCTGCAGCACGGCTCCCGCGATGCCGAGGCCGGCGAGCGGGGTGGTGCCGAGGTGTCCGACCAGGGCGGCATCCACGATCAGGAACGCGGGCTCGGCGATCAGCGCGCCGAGAGCCGGGACCGCGAGGCGCAGGATCTCTCGGTTGAGGGAGGGGCGCGCGGTCATCCTCCGAGCCTATGACCTGGCGCCGACCTCGTCCGTCCGCGCCCCCGAGAGCCGTCATAGGGTGGGAGGGAATCGGATGCCGCGGAGGTGCATCATGACGGATCCCCGAGAAGCTGCGGCGCGCTACCGCGCGCAGCAGCAGCAGGCCGAGACCGCGGACGGCGATGAGGAGTCGGGCGCCCCGCCGGGAGCCGGTGCCGCCGTCGACAGGGCCGCCTTCATCGAGACGGCGATCCAGGTGGCGATCCGTCGCGGCGAGTTCGACGATCTTCCCGGCGCGGGCAAACCGCTGGAGGGACTCGGCACCCACCACGACCCGGACTGGTGGATACGCCGCAAGATCGAGACCGAGAACCTCACCGGACTCGGCCCGCCCGCCATCCTGCTGCGCACCGAGGACCGGGAGCTCAACGACCAGCTCGACCTGCTCGGCCGCGAGTCGGACGTGCGTGACGTGCTCGAGGACTTCAACAAGCGCGTGCGCGAGGCGCGTCGCCAGCTCCAGGGCGGACCTCCCGTCGTGACCGAACCGAGGGATGTCGACGCCGAGGTGGTGGCCTGGGCGGAGCGTCGGGCGGTGAGGCCCGCGGCCGCGCCGGTGCCGGAGCCGCGCCGCCGACGCTTCGGTCGGCGACGCCGCTGAAGTCCGCTGCGCTTCCCGCGGTGAAATGCGCCTCGTTCGGCCGGATGCCGCGAGTCTGGCCGAACGAAGCGCGATCGGCCGAAGATGGTGCAGCGAATCGGCCTGACGTCCGAGGCGGGTCATAGGCTGGTGCGCATGACTGACGTTCTTCCCGTGGGCCTCGCCCTTGATGAGTTCAGCTCCGACATCCGCCCGCAGGACGACCTCTATCGTCACGTGAACGGCGCCTGGCTCTCGCGCACCGAGATCCCCGGCGACAAGGCGCGGTGGGGCTCGTTCCATCTTCTCGCCGAGCAGGCCGAGAAAGACGTGCGGGCGATCATCGAGGAGTCGCAGGATGCCGAGGAGGGCACGCTCGCCCGCAAGATCGGCGACCTGTTCGCGAGCTTCATGGACACCGAGCGCATCGATGCCGCCGGTCTCTCTCCGCTGGTGGAGACCCTCGCCGAGGTCGACGCCATCGACGGCATCCCGGCGTTCCTGCGCACGGTGGGCGCCTACGACCGCGACGGTCGCGCGGCCGTGATCGGCATGTACGTCGACGGCGACCCGGGCGACCCGGAGCGCTACCTGCCCGTGCTCATGCAGGCCGGGCTGTCCCTGCCGGATGAGAGCTACTTCCGGCTCGACACGTTCGCCGACACCCGGGCCGCCTATCGCGCACACCTCGAACGGCTGCTCGACCTTGCCGGTGTTCCGGATGCCGCGGCGAACGCCGACCGGGCGATCGCGCTCGAGACCGAGCTCGCCGGGCACCACTGGGACAACGTGCGCAGCCGCGACGCCGTGGCGACCTACAACCTCAAGACCTGGGACGAGCTGCAGGAGCTCGCGGGCGTCGACCTGGCTCCGTGGCGCGAAGCGGTGTCGCCGTCGAACCCGGCGGCCTTCGACGAGGTCGTCGTCTCGCAGCCCAGCTTCTTCGAGGGACTCGGCTCGCTCCTCACGCCCGAGCGGCTCGACGACTGGAAGGCGTGGCTGCGGGCCAAGGTCGTGCACGCGGCGGCTCCGTACCTCACCGACGACCTGGTGCAGGAGAACTTCTCGTTCTACGGCACCGAGCTCACCGGCGTGCCGACGATCCGCGAGCGCTGGAAGCGCGGCGTCTCTCTGACCGAGGGCGCGCTCGGCGAGGCGATCGGCAAGGTCTACGTCGAGCGGCACTACCCGCCGACGGCGAAGGCCGCGATGGACGAGCTGGTCGCCCACCTGATCGAGGCGTATCGCCAGAGCATCACCGATCTCGAGTGGATGACCGCCGAGACCCGGGAGCGCGCGCTCGCCAAGCTCGACTCCTTCACGCCCAAGATCGGCCACCCCGAGGTGTGGCGCGACTACTCGAGCCTGGAGATCGACCGCACCGACCTGTTCGGCAACGTGCGCCGGGCGTCGATCTTCGAGCACGACCGCCACGTCGACAAGGTCGGCAAGCCCATCGACCGCCTCGAATGGCACATGCCGCCGCAGATGGTCAACGCGTACTACAACCCGTCCATGAACGAGATCGTGTTCCCTGCGGCCATCCTGCAGTACCCGTTCTTCGACGCGAGCCGCGACGCCGCCGCGAACTACGGCGGGATCGGCGCGGTCATCGGGCACGAGATCGGTCACGGCTTCGACGACCAGGGCAGCCGCTACGACGGCGACGGCCGACTCCAGGACTGGTGGACCGACGCCGACCGTTCGGCCTTCGAGGAACGCACCAAGGCGCTCATCGCGCAGTACGACGCGCTCGTCCCCGAAGGGCTCGACGCTGAGCACCACGTCAACGGCGCCCTCACGATCGGTGAGAACATCGGCGACCTCGGCGGCCTCGGCATCGCGCTCAAGGCCTACGAGCTCTCGCTCGGCGGCGCGGAGGCCCCGGTCATCGACGGGTACACGGGCGTGCAGCGCCTGCTGCTCTCGTGGGCGCAGGTGTGGCAGCAGAAGAGCCGCGACGCCGAGACGCTGCGGCTGCTGACCATCGATCCGCACTCGCCGAACGAGTTCCGCTGCAACCAGATCGTGCGCAACATCGACGCGTTCTACGAGGCGTTCGGCGTGGGCGAGGAAGACGCCCTGTGGCTCCCCGAGTCGTCGCGTGTGACCATCTGGTGACCAATCGTCTGACTCTGTGATGCATCCCCCGGCGGTGGGGTTACGATAGCCCTGCCGCTGGGGAGCGCTTCCCCGCGGTATCCCGCAAATCCCCCCCTCGTAAGGATCACGCGTGGGCGCTCTCGAGCCTGGTGAAGGGTTCCGCAACTCCTCGGCCCCGGAGTCTGTCGGCGGTGCGCCGGAGTCTTCTGCGGGCCGTCGCTCCCAGCGGACCAGTCGTCGCCTCCCGCGCCGCGCCGCGCTCGGGCGCCGCTCCTTCACGGCCACCCTGCGGTCGCTCGAGGGGTTGGTCGATTCCGGCGCTCAGGTGTCGGTGCACGTCGTCGACCTCGACAATCATGTGCACGTGCTGGCCGGCGACGATCACGTGACCATGCCCGTCGCGGGTCTCGGCGTCGTCCCACTGCTGATCGAGGTGGCCGCCGGTTTCCAGAGTGGAGCGCTCGATCCGTTCGAGATCATTGAGCGGGACAGTGTCGAGGCCGTGGAGACCTCCGGCCTGTGGCGGCATCTGCACGCTCCGGCGCTGCCGCTCGAGGATCTCGCCGTGCTGGCCGCGACAGCCGGCGATCCGATCGCCGTGAACGCCCTGCTGCAGAAGGTCGGACATGACCGGGTGCGCGAGCGCATCGAGTCGCTCGGGCTGCGCCGTACGGCCCTGCTCGACCGGTTCCGTGACCGCCGCGGTCCGGACGACGCCCCGCAGGTCGCCGTGGGATCCGCTCGGGAGCTCGCCGGGCTGTTCTCGGCCCTGGTGAACTCGCAGGTCGTCGACGCCGCGGTCAGCGCGCAGGTGTCGGAGTGGCTGAGCCTGAACCAGGACCTGAGTCTGGTCGCGGCGTCCACCGGCCTCGACCCGTTCTCGCACGATCACGATGCGCACGGTCTGCTGTTCGTGAACAAGACCGGCCGCGATCGTGGTGTCCGCGCCGAGGCGGGAGTGCTGGCGGGACCCCGTGCCGGCGTCGCCTACTCGCTCATCGTCTGCTTCGACGACCTCTCCATCACGCACCGGCTGCGCGCGCACGACGCCTTCCGGGTGCTCGGCGTCGAGCTCATGGAGTACACGCACTGAGAACGGTTCCGTGTCGTTGGCGTGGCCGACCCCGGACCGGCTGCGACCGCCGCGCCCCGGCGACCCGGACCCGCGCACGATCTCCCGCTGACGGCGCGGGGAGGGGAACTCAGCCGGGCAGGGACGGATGCTGCTCGGAGCTGCGCTGCTTCGGGATGAAGAGCGACAGCACGACCGCGATGATGCCGGCGGCGATCGCGAGCCAGAAGCACACCTCGAACGCGGCGCGGGTCGGAACCGCGACACCGTCGACGTCGATGCTCATCGCCGCGAGCACCCCGCCCATGACGGCCGAGGCGCTCGAGGTGCCGACCGAGCGGAACAGGGCGTTCAGGCCGTTCGAGGCGCCGGTCTCGTTCGCCGGCACCGACCGCATGATGATCATGGGCATCGCGGCGAAGGTGAAGCCGATGCCGACTCCGATGAAGATGTTGGCGACGAAGATGTGCCACACCTCGGAAGACCACAGCAGGACGAACACGTAGGCGAGCACGATCGCGCCGGCGCCGACGGTGAACAGCGGCCGCGGTCCGACCGTGCGCTCGAGCCAGCCGGAGAGCGGTGAGATCACCATCATCACGAGGCCGGCGGGCATGATCACGAGGGACGCCGCGAGCATGTCGAGCCCGAATCCGGCGCCGCCGACCGCGGGCATCTCGAGCAGCTGCGGGAACGTCACGTTCGAGGCGAACAGTGCGAACCCCATGCCGATCGCGGCGATGTTGGTGAACAGCACGGCGGGGCGCGCCGCCACCCGCAGGTCGAGCAGCGGGTCCTTCGTGCGCAGCTGGTACCAGCCCCACACCAGCAGCACGGCCAGCCCGCCGATGATGCAGACCAGTGTGAGGGGTGAGGTCCAGCCCCACTGCGCACCCCGGGAGACGAAGAGCAAGATGCCGGTGAGGCCGATGGCCAGCCCGATGGCGCCGAGCACATCGAGGCGCCCGGGGGAGCGGAGCACATCCTCGGGGATCACGGCCAGCACGAGCAGCAGTCCGACGACGCCGAGCGCGGCCGCGAGCCAGAACAGCATGTGCCAGTCGGCGTTCTGGGCGAGGAGAGCGGCGACGGGCATGCCGATCGCGCCGCCGACGCCCATGGTCGCGCTCATAAGGGCGACCGCGGTGCCGAGCCGCTCGGTCGGCAGCACGTCGCGCATGATCGCGATGCCGAGGGGGACCACGCCCGTCACGGCGCCCTGGAGTGCGCGCCCGATGATCACGCCGATGATCGAGCCGGAGACCGCGGCGATCACGGAGCCGAGGATCAGGATCGCGAGCAGCACGATCACGACGCGGCGTTTGCCGTACATGTCGCCCAGTCGGCCCGAGATCGGCGTGGCGACCGCGGCCACCAGCAGCGTGATCGTGACGACCCAGGTGGTGTCCTCGCGGGACGCGTTCAGCAGTTGCGGCAGCTCGGCCTGCAACGGCACGACGAGCGTGAACATGAACGACGAGCAGAGACCCGCGAAGGCGAGGACCGCGACGATCGCCCACTTCGGCGGGGTTCGGGAGAGGCGCTTCCTGGCTCTGTCGTCGTTCGCACCCACCGGCTCAGGCTATCGGCGATCCGACGGTGCGGGGCCGTCGGAGAGGTCCGATCCGGGCTCCGTTTCCTCGAACGGGCCCAGGAGGGGCAGACTGGGTGCGTGCGAACCATCCGCGATCTCGACACCGTTGAACTCATCCTCGACGCGCAGGGCCTGCTCGACTCCATCCGGGGTCCGCAGCGCGTGGTGGATGCCGGCACCCTGCGCGCCCTGCAGCAGTCGGGCAACTACGTCGTCGGCTTCTTCGACGGCGAGGGCGACGAGGAGCGCATGGTCGGCGCCTCCATCGCCTTCTTCGGCGAGCCCGCCCGACGTGCGATGCACTCGCACATCACGGCGCTGCTGCCGGAGTACCGTGGGCGCGGCTGGGGTCGCGAGCTCAAGGAGCACCAGCGTCAGTGGGCGTTCTCGCGCGACGTCGGACGCATCACCTGGGTGTTCGACCCGCTCGTGGCGCGCAACGCGCACTTCTTCTTCTCGGTGCTGGGCGCCCGTGCGACCGGCTACTCCGTGAACCGCTACGGCATCTTCGGCGGCGGCGACGCGGGTGACGAGAGCGACCGGCTGGACGTCGAGTGGGCGCTCGCCGACATCGCCAAGCCCCCGGCCGACGACGCGGTGGTCGAGACCCTCGAGATCCCCGCCGACATCGAGGCGATGCGCGTCTCCGACCCGGCGGCCGCCCACGAGTGGCGGCTGCGCCTGCGCGCGCAGATGGAGGGGCTGCTCGGCAGCGGCCTGACCATCGCCGGCTACGACAACGCGCGCGGCTACCTCTTCACCGCCTGAGCCGGGCGGCCGGATCGCCGATGCGGGGCGCGCTCAGCGCACCCCGCGCATGAGCTTCAGCACGGGCTTGACGCTCAGCAGCAGTCCGATGCCGACGACGATGGCGATCCCCCCGAGGATCGAGAAGAAGGGCACCTCGTCGTCGGGGTTGTAGAACTGCACGAGCCATCCGGAGATCGCCGTCCCGAGCGCGATCGACAGGAAGAACAGCGCGACCATCTGCGTGCGGAACACGCCAGGTGCGAGCTTCGTGGCAGCCGACAGGCCGACCGGCGAGATGAGCAGCTCCGCCACCGTGAACACGAAGAGGATCCCGACGATCGCCAGCAGCGGCGTGGAGTTCTCCCCGCCGCCGGCGAACGGCAGGAAGAGCAGGAACGCCGATCCCATGATGATCGCCGCGAGCGCGAACTTCACGGGCGTCGAAGGCTGACGCTTTCCGAGCTTCGTCCAGATCGCGGCGAAGACACCGGACAGGATGATGATGAAGACCGGGTTGATCGACTGCACCCAGGAGACGGGCATCTCCCAGCCGAACAGGTTGCGGTTCAGACGCTGGTCGGAGTAGATCGTCAGCACCGTGAACTGCTGCTGATACAGCGACCAGAACGCGACGCTCGTGATGAACAGCGGCAGGAACGCCCACACCCGCGATCGTTCGGTGGCGTCGATGCGACGGCTGCCGAGGATCACGGAGAAGTAGGTGATCGCGGCGACGATCGTGACACCGATCACCAGGGTGGCGAGGTTGTCGGGGCGGATCACGCCGGTGAGCACGAGGACGGCGATGAGCACGATCGCGGCGGCCGCGATGAGTCCGACCAGCGGATAGCGGGACTTCGGGAGGGGGTTCGGCACCTCCCGCGCCGAGGCGGGCAGCGCCTTGCGGCCGAACGAGTACTGGATGAGCCCGAGCGTCATCCCGATGGCCGCAAGTCCGAAGCCGTAGTGGAAGCCGAGCGAGGACTGCAGGATGCCGGTGAGGATCGGTCCCAGGAACGCGCCGAGGTTGATGCCCAGGTAGAAGAGCGAGAAGCCGGCATCCCGGCGCGGGTCGTCGGCGCTGTAGAGGCTGCCGACGACCGATGTGGCGTTCGCCTTGAGTCCGCCGGATCCGAGTGCCACGAGCACGAGGCCGACGCCGACGCCGACCGCCCCGGGCAGCAACGCCAGGGCGAGGTGGCCCGCCACGATCACCATCGCGCTCACGAACAGCACCCGCTCCGCGCCGAACAGGCGGTCGGCGAGCCAGGCCCCGAGGATCGTCGACAGGTAGACCGACCCTCCGTACGCGCCCACGATGCCGCCCGCGACCGCCTTGGGGATGCCGAGGCCACCCTCGGTCATCTCGAAGTACAGGTAGATGAGCAGGATGCCCTGCATGCCGTAGAAGCTGAACCGCTCCCACATCTCCACGCCGAAGATGTGCACGAGCGCCCAGGGTTGGCCGAAGAAGCGGGTGTCTTCGTCGCGGGTCCGCCGAGTGCGCGCAGAAGTGCTCATCCCAGGACGGTACTCCGCGGTGGGCCGAGGGGCCAGGTCCCGCGCGGGACGACGGATAGAATGAGTTGCCCGTGTTCACGGGTCTTCTCCCGCATCCGACCATTGGAGCCACCATGGCCGAACAGTCCCGCCTCGACAAGGTCATCGCCCTCGCCCGCCACCGCGGGTTCGTGTTCCAAGCGGGTGAGATCTACGGCGGTTCTCGATCGGCCTGGGACTACGGGCCCCTCGGTACGGAGCTCAAGGAGAACATCCGCCGCCAGTGGTGGCAGACCTTCGTCCGCGGCCGCGGCGACATGGTCGGCCTCGACTCCAGCATCATCCTCCCCAAGCGCGTGTGGGAGGCGTCGGGTCACGTCGCCACGTTCACCGATCCGCTGGTCGAGTGCCTGCAGTGCCACAAGCGCTTCCGCGCCGACAACCTCATCGAGGACTTCGAGGCGCGCAAGGGCCGCAAGGCCGAGAACGGTCTCGCCGACATCCCCTGCCCGAACTGCGGCACCAAGGGGCAGTACACCGAGCCGAAGGCTTTCTCCGGCCTGGTGAAGACCTATCTGGGTGTCGTCGACGACGAGTCGGGTCTGTACTTCCTGCGCCCCGAGACGGCGCAGGGCATCTTCGTGAACTTCTCGAACGTGCTCACCGCGAGCCGCAAGAAGCCGCCGTTCGGCATCGGCCAGGTCGGCAAGGCGTTCCGCAACGAGATCACCCCCGGCAACTTCATCTTCCGCACCCGCGAGTTCGAGCAGATGGAGATCGAGTTCTTCACGCCCCCGGCCGAGGCGCAGGAGTGGTTCGAGCACTGGGTCGAGGCCTGCTGGAACTGGTTCATCGACCTGGGCATCGACCCGGAGAACATGCGTCAGTTCGACGTGCCCGAAGACGACCGCGCCCACTACTCGGCGGGCACGATCGACGTCGAGTACAAGTTCGGGTTCGCGGGCAAGGAGTGGGGCGAGCTCATGGGCGTCGCCAACCGCACCGACTACGACCTCTCCAGCCACAGCGAGGCGTCGGGCCAGAGCCTGACGTACTTCGACCAGGCCACCGGGGAGCGCTACACCCCGTACGTGATCGAGCCGTCGTTCGGTCTCACCCGCGCCATGATGGCGTTCCTCGTCGACGCGTACCGCGAGGAGCAGGTGCCCAACGCCAAGGGCGGCACCGACGTGCGCACGGTGCTCAAGCTCGACCCGCGCCTCGCCCCGGTCAAGGCCGCCGTGCTGCCGCTGTCGCGCAACGAGAAGCTGTCGCCGCTCGCCCGCGAGGTCGCCGACACGCTCCGCAGCTCCTGGGCCGTCGACTTCGACGACGCGGGTGCGATCGGTCGCCGCTACCGTCGCCAGGACGAGATCGGCACCCCGTTCTGCGTCACGGTCGACTTCGACTCGCTCGACGACCGCGCCGTCACGGTGCGCGACCGCGACACCATGGCGCAGGAGCGCGTCTCGATCGACGAGCTGCACGCGTACCTCGCGGAGCGTCTGCGCGGCGCCTGAGGTTCCCGCGATCAAGACCCCGTCGGCCCGAGTGGCCGGCGGGGTCTTTCAAGCGCTCCCGGCGACCGCCCGCGCATACCGCTCGGAGAGCAGCTGCAGCCGCGGGAGCAGCTCGGGCGGACTCTCGACCGTGAAGTCCATCATCAGCATCCCGATGTAGGCGGCGACGGTGTCGAGGCTGTCCGCACCCGTGACGAGGATGCAGTGCTCGTCGTCGACCGGTTCGACCACGCCGACCGCGGCATGGATCCGGTCGAGCACGGCCTCGGCGGGTGCGTCGATCCGCAGTCGGGCGTGCACCTTCCAGCCGCTCACCGCGATGGTCCGCATCGCGAACGCCGTGTAGTCGCCGCCGGGGAGGGGCTGCGGATCGAAGCGGCGATGCGTCGGCATCCGCAGCTCCATCCAGTCGACGCGGTAAGTTCCCCATTCGTCGGTCTGCGGATCGCGGGCCACGAGGTACCACCGCCGCACCCACGTGAGCAGCCGGTACGGCTCGACCAGCACGGGCGTTCCGTCGTAGTCGAAGCGCAGCCATTCCCCGTTGCGGATCGCGCTCGCGATGGCCTGCAGTGCGGCGGCGTCGACCTCGGGGTCCGGGGCGTCGGTGTCGTTGTTCTCGGGGGCGCGGTCGACGCTCGAGCGGAGGGCGTCGACCGTGGGGCGCAGATGCGACGGCAACACCTGCTCGAGCTTGGCGAGTGCCCTGGCGCCCGACTCGGCGATGCCCGTGATCCCGGCCGCCGCGCGGAGACCGACGGTGACGGCCACCGCCTCCTCGTCGTCGAGCAGCAGGGGCGGCAGCTTTCCTCCTGCACCGAGCCGGTAGCCGCCGACGGACCCTCGCGTGGCGTCGACGGGATAGCCGAGGTCGCGCAGCCGCTCGATGTCGTGTCGCACGGTACGCGCCGAGACGCCGAGACGCGACGCGAGGTCGCTTCCGGAGCGCTCCGGACCGGTCTGCAAGAGGGCCAGCAACGCGAGCAGACGAGCGGTCGGGTCGGCCATCGGAACTCCTCGCAAGTGATTTGTTTATTAGGAACGAATCCAACCTAATGCCCTTCTACCTTCGAGATATGGAAAACACGACGCTCGCCTTCCGCCCCTTCACCGTCTCGGTCTCCGCCACCGAGGTCGCCGATCTCCAGGATCGCCTCGCCCGCACCCGTCTTCCGCAGCCGTCGCCGACGGACGACTGGGATGCCGGCGCCCCCAACTCCTACCTGCGCGAGGCCGTCGCCGCCTGGCGAGACTTCGACTGGGCTGCGGCCCAGGAGCGGATCAACGCGGTCCCGCACTTCACCACCGAGATCGACGGCCAGACCATCCACTTCCTCCACGTGCGCTCGGCTCACGAGGGTGCGACGCCGCTGCTCCTCGCGCACACCTACCCCGGTTCGTCGGTCGACTACCTCGACCTGATCGACCGGCTCGTCGACCCGGTGGCTCACGGCGGCCGTGCCGAAGACGCCTTCGACGTCGTGATCCCGGATGCTCCGGGCTACGGTTTCTCGCAGCCTCTGGCCTCGACGGGCTGGACGGTCGGTCGGGTCGCCGCCGCCTACGACCGCCTCATGCGCGGGCTCGGCTACGACAGCTACGGCATCCACGGCTCCGACAACGGCGCGATGGTGGCCCGTGAGCTGGGGCTGCTCGAGCCCGCAGGCTTCCTCGGACTCCACGTGCTGCAGCTGTTCTCCTTCCCCTCGGGCGACCCGGCGGAGTTCGAGAAGCTGGAGCCTGCGGACTACGCCGGCCTCGAGCACATGCAGTGGTTCCAGTCCGTCGGCGGGTACAACACGATGAACGCCTCGCGCCCGCAGACCGTGTCGGTGGGGCTCAGCGACTCCCCGGTCGGGCTGCTCGCCTACAGCGAGCTGTTCAACTCGTTCGGCAACGGCACGTCTCTCGTGCCGCTCGAGAGGATCCTGCTCGAGGTCAGCGTGAACTGGTTCGCGAACGCGGCCTCGGGCATGAGCCGCAGCTACCTGGAGAACGCCAGGGCGGATGCCGCGGCAGAGGGCGCCGAGCCGCGGATCAATGCCGCACGGACCGGGGTCGCCGTGTTCGCGGACGACTTCCAGACGATCCGGGTCTTCGCCGAGCGCGACAACACGAACATCGTGCACTGGAGCCGCTTCGACGAGGGCGGACACTTCGCCGCCCTGGAGCGTCCGGACCTGCTGGCCGACGACATCCGCGCATTCTTCTCAGCGCAGGCCTGATCCCGCACACTGCAGACCCGTCCGTGCCGCTGCCGCACGGGCGGGTCTCGCGTGTCAACCGGTGACGGTGAGCTGCACCTCGGGGGTGCCGCCCGCCTCGACCCACGCGAGCGAGCGTTCGAGGATGCCGCGGAGCACGTCGAGGTCGACCTGCTCCAGGTCCTTGATGTACAGGCATCCGACGCCCGTGGTGTGCGGGCCGAGCTCGGCGAGTGCCTCGGTGTGGGCACCGACGCCGTCGAAGAGGTAGATCGTGGTCGCGGCCTTGCGGGGTGCGAAGCCGAGCAGTCCGCTGTCGCCCTCGGTGCCGGTCGGGTAGCGGTAGTGGCACGAACCGAAGCCGATGATGGTGCCCCAGGTCTGCGGCTCGCGGCCGGTGATCTCCTGCATGAGTGCGGTCAGCGTCTCGGCGTCCCGGCGGCGGATGGCGGGGGAGGAGCGGGCGATGAGCCCCGCGACGTCATCCCCCGTGGGCTTCACTTCGACTCTTTCGCCGCAGCCTTCATGGCCTTCTTGTGCTCGCGCACCTTCGTGAGCGACTCGGGAGAGACGATGTCGGCGACACTGCGGTACGAGCCGTCTTCGCCGTATGCACCTGCGGCCTCGCGCCAGCCCTCGCCCGTGAAGCCGTACTGCTTGCCCAGCAGAGCCAGGAAGATCTTCGCCTTCTGCTCGCCGAATCCGGGGAGGGCCTTCAGGCGCTTCAGCACCTCGGGTCCATCCGGATCGCCCTCGGTCCAGAGGGCGGCGGCGTCGCCGTCCCAGTCATCGACGAGCGTCTGGCACAGCGTCTGCACGCGCGTCGCCATCGACCCGGGGAAGCGGTGCACGGCCGGGGTCTGTCGGAAAGCCTCGAGGAACTCGTCGGGAGCCATGTGCGCGATGGTCGCGGCATCCGCCGCTCCGGTGCGCTGCTCGATCTTGAGGGGACCGGCGAACGCGGTCTCCATGGGGACCTGCTGATCCAGCAGCATCCCCACCAGAAGTGCGAGCGGATTGTCGGTCAGGAGGGCGTCGGCGGCGGTGTCTCCGGTGATGTGAAGGGCCATGCCTCCAGTGTCCCACCCTGCGGTCGAGGCGCGCATCGACCGGCCGATCGCGCGTGCTTCGGCCGTATGGGCGGGAAACGGCCGAGGGAGGTGCAGAAAAGGCCGAAGGGAGCGCGAGCGCGGGTCAGGCGGTGGCTGCGTCGTCCGCGGCAGACGCGTCGGCCTCGGGTGCGATGCCGTACAGGGCGGCGAGCGCCGCGGTGAACTCGTCGGCGCGGCCGGCGGCGGCGAGCTCGTGAGCGCGCACGGTCGGCGTGTGCAGGAGCACGCCCGAGAGGTGACGCAGAGCCTGTTCCACCTTGCCGTCCTCATCGCCGCGCGCACGGGCACGGTCGATCTCGCGCTCGAGCAGCTCGAAGATGTGCGAGCGGAGTGCCACGACCGACGGGGTCACGCTCTGGCGGGAACCCACCACATGGAAGGTCTCCGCGGCCTCGCGGACGACGCTGCGTGCGGCATCCGTCGCCTGCAGCTCTTCGAGTGGCGCGTGCAGGCGGATGGTCTCGAGGTCGAGCAGGGCGACACCCTCGAGGGCGGCGACGGCGGGGTCGACGTTGCGCGGCATGCCGAGGTCGACCACGAGCCGACTGTGGGCGCCGACCGGGCAGCCCGCGGCGACGGCGGCGACCGGGAGCTGCAGGTGCTCCGGGCCGAGAACGGGCTCCGTCGCCGTGGTGCAGGTGATCAGCAGGCTTGAGTGCGCGGCGGTGCGGGCGTACTCGTCGGCGGCGACCGGACGGATGCCGTGCTTCGCGGCGAACACCGCGGCGCGGCCGGAGGGGGAGTACACCGAGATGTCGACGGCGCCGCGCTCACGCAGCGTGGCGAGGGTGACCGCCGCGTAGGCGCCGGTGCCGACCAGCAGCACCCGCTCGGCGGACCAATCCGCGATGCGGCTGTCGGCCAGCTCGAGAGCGAGGCGCACGAGAGAGCGGCCGGCGCGGCCGAGGGCGGTGACGTTCTTGACCTTGCGCTGCGCCTGGCTGGCGCGCTGGAAGAGGCGCTCGAGCTCGGGCGAGGTGGTGCCGTCCTTGCGGGCGGACTTCAGAGCGCGGCGCACCTGACCGGCGATCTCGCCCTCGCCGGAGACGACGGATTCGAGACCGGAGGCGACCGAGAAGAGGTGCTCGGCGACGCGGCGGCCCGAGTGCACGGTGTAGGCGCCGTCGAGTTCTGCGGCGGGGATGCCGGTGGCGGATTCGACCGCTTCGATGACCGCTTCGACCCCGATGGCGCCGGCCGCGGTGAGCGGTTCGTCCATTTCCACGTACGCCTCGAACCGGTTGCACGTCGCGAGGACCACGGCACCCTGCACGCACGGCGTCATACCCACGATGGTGGGAGCGACGTCGTCGGGGGTGCGGCTCAGGCGTTCGAGCAATTCGAAGGAGGCGGTCTTGTGACTCGCCGTCACACACAGCAGCACAGATCGATTGTACCGGAGAGCGTGGCGACCGGGATTCGACCGGGCGAACTCGGCGGCCGCATAAGGGCGGAATGGGAGGATGGGGGCATGGCCCTCTCCGATGCTCCGCTCCTGCGCGCCCTCGCAGGCTCCCGCCCCGCCCACGCTCCGGTCTGGTTCATGCGGCAGGCCGGCAGGTCGCTCCCGGAGTACCGCGACCTGCGGGTCGGGACGCGGATGCTCGACGCCTGTCTCACCCCCGACCTCGCCGCCGAGATCACGCTGCAGCCGGTACGCCGCCACGGGGTGGATGCGGCCGTCTTCTTCAGTGACATCGTCATCCCGCTGCGCCTCGCCGGGGTCGACGTCGAGATCGAGCCGGGGCGTGGGCCGGTGTTCGCGAACCCGGTGCGCACCGCATCCGACGTCGATCGCATCACGGACATCGATCCCGACGGCCTCGACGGCACGGCGATCGCGGAGGCCGTGCGCCTGGTCACGGCCGAACTCGGCGACACCCCGCTGATCGGCTTCGCGGGCGCTCCCTTCACTCTCGCGGCCTACCTCGTCGAGGGCGGCCCCTCCAAGGAGCACCTGCGTGCACGGGCGATGATGCACTCCGACCCCGACTCGTGGAACCGTCTCGCGGGATGGCTCGCGAAGGTCTCGCGCCGCTTCCTCGAGACCCAGCGCGATGCCGGGGCATCCGTCGTGCAGCTCTTCGACAGCTGGGCCGGCTCGCTGAGCACGGCGGACTACCGCGCCTTCGTCGCCCCGCACTCCCGCGCGGCACTCGAGGGCATCGGCCTGCCGACCATCCACTTCGGTGTCGGCACGGGTCCGTTCCTCGCCGACATGCGCCTCGACGGCATCGCCGACGGTGTCGGCGTCGACTGGCGTCAGCCGCTGGATGAGGCCGCCGCGATCCTCGGACCGGATGTCACGGTGCAGGGCAACATCGACCCCGCACTTCTCTCCGCCCCCTGGCCCGTGCTGGAGGCCCACGTGCGCGACGTGATCGCGCGCGGCCGCGCGGCCCGGGCACACGTCCTCAACCTCGGCCACGGCGTCCCGCCCGAGACCGACCCCGACCAGCTCACCCGCATCGTCGAGCTCGCGCACACCGTCTGACGCTCAGGCCGAGACGGCCGATGGGAGAATTGACCGCATGACCTCAGAGCCGTCTTCCGCCGAGCCGTCCGACCTCGCCGCCCGCGCGGCGGAGAAGCACGTCGTCGTCATCGGCGGCGGCATCGGCGGACTCGTCGCCGCGCGCGAGTGCGCCAAGGTCGGCATGCGGGTGACGCTGCTCGAAGCCGCAGACGAACTGGGTGGCGCGATCCGCCGGATCGAGCTCGACGGAGTCGTGGTGGATGCCGGCGCCGAGAGCTACGCGACCAGGGGCGGCCTGGTGCGGGCACTGGTCGAGGAGCTGGGGCTGGCCGACCGTATCGTCGCCCCGCGGCCGGGCGGTGCATGGCTGGCGGGCATCCCTGGCGTCGGCGCGGCACCGCTGCCGGTCGGCGGGATCCTCGGCATCCCCGCGAACCCCTTCCAGGACGACGTCCGTCGCATCCTCGGCTGGTCCGGCGTCTGGCGCGCCTACCTCGACCGGGTGCGTCCCCCGCTCACGATCGGCCACCAGCTGAGCCTGGGCAAGCTGGTCTCCTCGCGGATGGGATCGAAGGTGCGGGACCGCCTCGTCGCTCCCGTGACCACCGGCGTCTACTCCGCATCTCCCGACGACGTCGACATCGACATCGCGGCTCCCGGCCTCAACGCCGCGCTCACCCGCGTCGGGTCGCTGTCCGGTGCGGTGCAGACCCTTCGGGACGATGCCGCAGCGAAGGCCGGCGTCGCCACGGCGGCGAAGACCCCCGGCGCCGCGGTCGAGGGGCTGTCCGGCGGGATGAGCGGGCTCGTCGATGCGCTGGCCGACGACCTGACCCGTCTCGGGGCCGAGGTGCGCACGGGCGTGCGCGTGCGGGGCCTCCGCAAGACCGCGAAGGGCTGGGACGTCGAGACCGAGGCCGTGCCGATGGTCGCCCCGGCGGCCGCAGAAGAGGCTGATGCAGTGGTCGCCGAACTGCACGCGGCCGAGGTGGTCGAGGCCGAGCCCGTGATCGAGGAGATCGCCGCCGACGCGGTCATCGTCGCCACGCCCGAGGCCGCCGCCCGCGCGCTCCTCTCCGCTGCGGTGCCGGCGCTGAAGAAGGCCGAGGCCGCCGCGTCGCCCGAGATCGAGATCGTCACGCTCCTGCTCGACGCCCCCGCGCTGGATGCCGCGCCGCGCGGCACCGGCGTGCTCACGGTGCCCGACAGCCACACGGCCAAGGCGCTCACGCACTCGACCGCGAAGTGGGCCTGGGTGCGGGAAGCCGCAGGTCGGCGACACCTCGTCCGGGTGTCGTTCGGAGCGCAGGGGGAGCCCGCCGCGACGGCGGCGCTGAGCGACGAGGCCGCCGCCGATCTCGCGCGGACCGAAGCCGCCACGATGCTCGGGGTCGCGCTCGCCCCCGAAGCCGTGATCGCCGCCCACCGCGGTCGGTTCGTGCAGTCGCAGCCCGCGTCGATCATCGGCTCCGGCGAACGGCGCGCAGCGGCACGCGCGGCGGTCCAGGCCGTCCCCGGCATCGCCGCGGTGGGAGCCTGGCTCGCCGGCACGGGTCTCGCACAGGTGATCCCGGATGCGCGCGACGAAGCCGACCGCCTGCGCCGCGCCCTGTTGTGGGAGTGAGTGCGCGCTCTGTGTCAACCCTCTGACCCATAGATGCCGAAATCGGCATACGGGGCTACGCTGGGAGCCTGGTCGCGGGGAGCGGAAGCCTGCGGGCCATCCAAGCCGGGCGAAGCAGGCCGGACAACCGGAACTAGGTGAGGAGACCCCATGAAGGGGAAGATCGGACTCGTCGTCGGACTCGGCGTGGGCTACGTCCTCGGCACCCGTGCCGGACGTGAGCGCTATGAGCAGATCAAGACGCAGTGGCTGAAGGTGTGGGAACTCGATCCCGTGCAGGAGCAGGTGTCCAAGGTCAAGGGCTTCGTCGGTGACAAGGCTGCGGCCGTGCCGGGCGCCCTCTGGACGGGCGTCGTCAAGGTGGCCAAGTCGGTGACGGGCAACGGCACACCCGGACAGCGGCTCGACTCCGCCATCGCCACCGGCCGCGAGGCGGCGGAAGACCTGGCCGAGGCCACCGAGGAGGCCGTCGAGGCGGCGAAGGCGACCGCCAAGACGAGCAAGCCCGCGTCGAAGCCGGCCGCGTCGAAGTCCACTGCCTCCAAGTCCACGGCCTCCAAGTCCACTGCCTCGAAGTCCGCACCCAAGAAGACCGGCGCCTGACATGCCCCGCGGATACCGAGATCGTGCCGACGACAGTCTGCTGACCCTCCTCGGGGATCTTCCGGAACTCGTCACGAATCTGGTCAAGGCCGAGATCGACGCCGCCAAGGCGTGGGTCTCGCGCACCTCGAAGGATGCCGGCATCGGTTCCGTGTGGTTCGTCGTCGCGCTGTTCTTCCTGTTCTGGGCCGTGCCGGTGATCCTCGTGTTCGCGATCGCGGGGCTGTCGTCCTGGTGGCCGGTGTGGCTGTCGGCGATCGTCGTGTTCGGCATCCTGATCCTCGCCGTGCTGCTGTTCGCGCTGCTGGGCATCCTGAAGTTCCGCAAGGTTCTCCGCCGTCAGAACCCGGCGCAGGCCGTGGCCGAAGACATCCGACTCGTGAAGGAGGCCGGCGATGACGAATTCTGAGTCCCTGCCGCGCACCGTCGTCCCCGCAGGCATCGTCGACCCGGTGACCTCCGCTCGAGCCGAGCTGAAGGCGGCGCTGGCCGCCATCGAGGTGAAGGGGAACATCCCCCGCCGTGTCGAGAAGGCATCGACCCGCGCTGCGGCGAAGGCCCGGGTCTTCGCCGACCGCAATCCGCTCGGCGCGATCGCCGCGACCGTCGGCATCGCAGCCGTCGTGGGGGGCGCGGTCTGGGCGATCGCGCGCGCCATTTCACGCTGACGACCGCATTCCAGGATGCCGCTGATTCCCCCGGTCGGGGGGATTAGCGGCTCCTGCGCAAACGAGGCAGACTGGGGAGCATGATGTCCGAAGAGCGCGATGAGAACCCGTCCGGCTTCACCCTCTGGGCCGTCTGGCGACGAAACCCCGACGTTCCTGTGACGGAGACCGAGTCGACCGAGCTCGAGACGATCGTCTCCTACGTCGAGGACTCCGGCGTGACCGTCCGCGGCTTCTACGACGTCTCCGGCCTCAAGGCCGACGCCGATCTCATGGTCTGGCTGCACGGCGAGACCGCCGAGGAGCTGCAGAAGGCGCTGCGTCGCCTGCGCCGCACCGAACTGCTCCGCCCGCTCCTCCCGGTGTGGAACGTCATGGGCGTGCACCGCGACGCCGAGTTCAACCGCGCCCACGTGCCCGGCTTCCTCCGCGGGGTCGAGCCGAAGGACTGGCTGTGCCTCTACCCGTTCGTGCGCACGCCGGAGTGGTACCTGGCCCCCGAGGAGGAGCGTCGCAAGATGCTCGCCGACCACGGCCGCAAGGGCGCTGCGTTCACCGGCGTCCTCGCCAACACGGTCGCCTCGTTCGCGCTCGGCGACTACGAGTGGCTGCTGCCCCTCGAGGCCGACGAGCTCACCGACCTCGTCGACCTGATGCGCGACCTCCGCTACACCGACGCCCGCCTGTACGTGAAGGAGGAGGTGCCCTTCTACACGGGGCGCAGACTCCGGTTCGACGAGATCGCGGACGTTCTGCAGTAAGCGCCATGAGCACCCCCATCCGTCTGGGCACCCGTCGCAGCGCGCTCGCGCAGGCGCAGTCCGGTCATGTCGCCACGGCCCTCGAGAAGCTCTCGGGTCGCCGGGTCGAGCTCGTCCCGATCACCAGCGAGGGTGACACCAACCGCGCCTCGCTCTCCGAGATCGGCGGCCAAGGCATCTTCGCCACGCGACTTCGCGAGGCCCTGCTCGCCGGGGAGTGCGACTTCCTGGTGCACTCCCTGAAGGATCTGCCGACGGCGATCCCCGACGGCCTCGTGATCGCGGCGACCCCGAAGCGGGAGGATCCGCGTGACGTGGTGCTCACCCGTGACGGCATCCCGCTGCACGAGCTGCGCTCCGGGAGCACGGTCGGCACCGGCTCGCCGCGCCGCATCGCCCAGGTGCGCAGGCGGGCGCCGGGCGCCGAAGTCGTCGACATCCGCGGCAACGTCGACTCCCGGCTGGCGCGGGTCTCCACCGGGGAGCTCGACGCGGTGATCCTCGCCGCGGCAGGGCTCTCGAGGCTCGGGGCGGAGTCTCCGCTGCGTCGCGAGGAGCTCGGTCTCGCCGAGTGGCCGACCGCGCCGGGCCAGGGTTCTCTCGCCGTCGAAACACGGGAGGACGCGCCGGAGGAGCTGCGCACGGCGCTCGCCGCTCTCGACGACCTCGACACCCGACTCGCCATCACGGTGGAGCGCGCGATCCTCGAAGGACTCGACGCGGGATGCCAGGCGCCGATGGCCGCTCACGCCGTGGTCGACGGGTCCTCGATCCGTGTCAGGACCGTCGTCTACGCCGTCGACGGCGGGCGCCGGATCGGCCTCGACGTCACCGAAGACCTGAACGGGGAGTATATTCGTCGGAACGGCAGTGGCAATGGAGCGGATGCTGCCGATGGTGCAGACCCGGTGCACGCAGCGCGCGAGCTCGGGTTCACTGTTGCCCGTCGGCTGCTCGATCAAGGGGCGGCCGGCCTCGTACCCCGAGAGCAATAAACCCTCATGACCACTTCCGAAATCAAGCAGGACCGACCGCTGGACGGCTGGCGCATTCTTGTGCCGCGTGGCGGGCCGTGGGGCGACAGCGTCGCCGCGAGCCTGCGCGCACTGGGCGCGGTGCCCGTCGTCGCGCCGCTCATCAACTTCGCGCCGACCACCGATCAGGCGACGCTCGACACCGCGCTGGCGCAGCTGGCCGCGGGCGAGTTCGACTGGCTGACCGTCACGAGCGCCACGACCGTCGATGTGCTCTTCGCGCATCGAGCCGTCATCCCTCGGTCGACGAAGATCGCTGCCGTGGGCGAGACCACCGCGGCCGCCCTGCAGGCGGTCGGCTACGAGGTCACGCTGGTGCCCGAACAGGACAACTCGGCCGAGGGCATGGCGCAGCAGCTCATCGCTCTCGAACAGGAGCCGCGCCGCATCCTCGCGCTCCGCAGCGAGATCGCGAAGCCCGTGCTCAGCCTGCTCCTCTCGGAGGCGGGTCACGACGTGCACGGCGTGGTCGCCTACCGCACGGTGGGTGTCCCGGTGACCGAGCGCATCCGCCGCGACGTCGAGAACGGCCGGATCAACGCGATCCTCATCACGAGCGGCTCCGTCGCCGAGCAGGTGCGCGAGCAGTTCCCGGAGATCCCCGACGAGACGCTGCTCGCCGCCATCGGTCCACGGACCGCGAACGATGCGCAGCGTGCGGGCCTCCCGGTGTCGGTGGTCGCCGACCGGCAGACCATCGATGCGCTGATCGATGCGGTCTCGCACTTCACGCTTCCGCACGCGGCCGACGAGTTCGCGCCGTGAGCTACCCCGATGTCCGACTGAGGCGCCTGCGTCAGTCGCGAGCCGTGCGTGATCTCGTGCGCGAGACCTCGCTGCAGCCCCGACAGCTCGTCCTGCCCCTCTTCGTCCGCGAAGGCATCGCGGAGCCGGTGCAGATCGGTTCGATGCCCGGGGTCGCCCAGCACTCGATCGACTCGCTGCGTGCTGCCGCCGTCGAGGCGGCGGAGGCCGGCGTCGGCGGCGTGATGCTGTTCGGTGTGCCGTCGGTTCGCGACGCTCGCGGGTCCGGAGCAGACGACCCGCGCGGCATCCTCAACGTCGCGACCGAAGCGCTGGCCGCCGAGGTCGGCGATGCGCTCGTCGTGCAGACCGACCTGTGCCTGGACGAATTCACCGATCACGGCCACTGCGGCGTGCTCGCGGCCGACGGCTCCGTGGACAACGACGCGACGCTCGAGCGCTACGCCTCGATGGCTCTCGCCCAGGCGCGTGCCGGATCCCAGCTGCTCGGCCTGTCGGGGATGATGGACGGCCAGGTCGCGGTGATCCGCGCGGCACTCGATGCTGAGGGCTTCACCGACACGCTCCTCCTCGCCTACGCCGCCAAGTATGCGAGCGCCTTCTACGGCCCCTTCCGCGAGGCCGTGGATTCTCAGCTCCAGGGTGACCGTCGCACGTACCAGCTCGATCCGGGCAACCGGCGCGAGGGCGTCCGCGAGGCCGTCGTCGACGAGGCCGAGGGCGCCGACATCGTCATGGTGAAGCCGGCGATGGCCTTCCTCGACGTGCTGCGCGAGGTGCGCGACACCGTGAGCATCCCGGTCTGGGCGTACCAGGTGTCCGGCGAATACGCGATGATCGAGGCCGCCGGCGCGAACGGCTGGATCGACCGCCGGGCCGCCGTGCTCGAATCCCTGCTCTCCATCCGCCGCGCGGGTGCCGATGCCGTGCTGACCTACTGGGCGACCGAGGCCGCCGGCTGGCTGCGCGACTGATACCTCCGAGGATCTCTCATGACCGACCGCAATGACGACCTGTTCTCCGCTGCCCGCGCGGTGATCCCGGGTGGGGTCAACTCACCCGTGCGCGCCTACGGCTCGGTGGGAGGCACGCCGCGATTCCTCGCTTCGGCGAAGGGCGCCACCGTGACGGATGCCGCGGGGCGCGAGTATGTCGACCTCGTCGCCTCCTGGGGCCCCGCTCTCCTCGGGCACGCGCACCCGGAGATCGTCGCTGCGGTGCAGGAAGCCGCGGCTCGAGGACTCTCGTTCGGCGCCCCGACCGAGGGCGAGGTCGAGCTCGCGGCGCTCATCGCCGACCGTGTCCGCTTCGGGGAGATCCGTCCGATCGAACGTGTGCGTCTGGTGTCCACCGGCACCGAGGCGACGATGACGGCGATCCGCCTCGCGCGCGGCGCGACCGGTCGCGACCTGCTCGTGAAGTTCGCCGGGCACTACCACGGTCACTCCGACGGGCTTCTCGCGGAGGCGGGCTCCGGTGTCGCGACGCTGGCGCTCCCCGGTTCGGCCGGTGTCCCTGCGCCGATCGCCGCGCAGACCCTGGTGATCGGTTACAACGACCCCGAGGCGCTGGCCGCGGTGTTCGCCGAGCACGGCCCGCGCATCGCCGCGGTGATCGTCGAGGCGTCGGCCGCGAACATGGGAGTCGTCGCCCCCCTGCCCGGCTTCAACCGCCTGATCGCGGAGACCGCGCACGCACATGGTGCCCTCATGATCCTCGACGAGGTGCTCACGGGCTTCCGCGTGCACCCGGCGGGGTTCTGGGGTCTGCAGGCGGCGGCGGGCGAGGACTATCTGCCCGACATCTTCACCTTCGGCAAGGTCGTCGGTGGAGGCATGCCCCTGGCCGCGCTCGGCGGTCGCGCCAAGGTCATGGACCTGCTCGCACCTCTCGGCCCGGTCTACCAGGCGGGAACCCTGTCGGGGAACCCGTTGTCGGTCGCTGCGGGCCTGGCGACGTTGCGACTCGCGACCCCCGAGGTGTACGCCACGGTGGATGCGGCATCCGCCCGGGTGTCGGCCGCCCTCGATGCCGCCCTCACGTCGGCCGGCGTCACGCATGCCGTGGCGCGAGCCGGCAACCTGTTCAGCGCGTCGTTCCGTGCGTCCGAGCCGCGGAACTATGCCGAGGCGCAGGCGCATGAGTCGTTCCGCTATGCCCCGTTCTTCCACTCCCTGCGGGAGCAGGGTGTCGCTCTACCGCCGAGTGTCTTCGAGGCCTGGTTCCTCACGGCCGCGCACGGCGAGCGGGAGCTTCAGCTCATCGAAGCGGCACTCCCGGTTGCCGCCGATGCCGCGGCTGCTGCGCGCCCCTGACCCGATTTCGGCGAACCGGCCGCGAGAAACCGCGACGGATGGTGGCAATCGACAAGGGATCGTTGCGTTCCTGTGAGCAACTTCCAGACAACTGGCAGGGCCGCGCTGGCAGACTGAGTGCATGGTGACGTTGCTGCTGGACCAGACGCAACTCGAAGTCGTGCTCTCGCCGCTCGAACGGGCCGCCACCTTCCACCGTGAGAACGTCCGCATCGCGCGCGACACCATCACCAAGGTCCAGCTCACGGATGACGCGTGGACGTGGCTGCGGGGCGTCCCGAACCCCGGCACGCACATCCCCGGCATCCTCGCGGCCGGCAGTTGGAAGGCGGCCGGCAGCCTGGACTTCGTGCTGATCCGCAAGCGTCGCCCGAGCGTCGTGATCGACCTCGAGGGCGACGCGCAGTACCGCCGCCTGATCCTGACCACGCGGCACGGGCTCGCGCTCACTCAGGCGTTGCGCCTCGATGTGTCCGCGGAGCCGGCAGACGTCGAGGAGATCGTCGCGACCTCGCCCACCGCCGTCCCGAAGGGCAGTCGTCGGCCGGTCATCCGTCCCCGACCTGCCTGACGACGGCGTCGACGGCTGCGGTCGCCCCTGACCGAACAGAGGAACGCCCTCCGCGACCATGTGGTCGGGAGGGCGTTCTCGGTTCTCATCGGCGACGAGAGTCAGCCGTGGTGGTTCTCGCCGTCGTGGTGGTGCTCGTGGTGCTGATCGCCGTCGTGGTTCTCGCCACCTTCGTGCTCATCACCGTCATGATGCTCGTCGCTGCCGGACTGGTCATCGGCGTCGGCGTCCGACTCACCATCTGCGGATGCGGCCTCCTCGGCGGGAGTCTCCTCCGGGGCGGACTCGTCGTCGGTCGCCTCATCGGACGCGGCCAGCGGCACGGTGTCGATGACGCCGGTGGACGCGATGCTCCAGTGCGCGCTCTCGGTCGAGGCGTCGTCCGCCGATTCCGGGCTGAGGGGGTAGTCCTTCGGCTCGTCCTCGTAGTAGGCGCGAGCGGCTGCGGCCAGTATCGAGCTGACGGCAGCGGAGCGCGGATCCTCGTCGGCGTCTGAGCCATCCGAGTCGTCGTGGTCCGAGTCGTCGCGGTCCGCGGTGTCGTCATCTGCGCCGTCGTGGTCGGCATCGGAAGCGTCAGCGAGATCGGCGAAGATCTCGACACCCGTGTGCTCGACCTCGGACGCATCCTCGTCCAGCGGCGTGCCCTCGTCGTCTGACGGGCTGTCGCCGGTGCTCACGTCGTCGGTGGCTTCGGGTGCACCCGCCGCGCCGTCGGCGGTGGCTTCGACGTCGGCAGGCTGCTGCTCGGAAGAGTCATCAGCGGTGTGCTCGTCGTCGGATGTGTCGAAGATCTCGGCGACGCTGTGACGTGCCTCGTCGGTGGACGTCGGTGCGTCGGCCGCGACCGGAGCGGCCGCCCCGAACAGGATCTCGTCGAAGGAGCGTGCCGGAGGCTCGGTGGTCTCGGATTCGGATTCGGATTCGGATTCGGATTCGGACTCGTCGCCGGTCGCCTCGTCGCCGGTTGCCTCGTCCGCGGTGGCCTCGTCCGCGCTCGCTCCGTCGGCGGCCTCGACGGGCGCGGCGTTCTCCGCGTCGTCGGCGGGAGTTTCTTCGGCGGGAACTTCTTCGGCGGACTCGTCGGTGGGAGGCTCGTCGCCGGCCTCTTCCTCGGAGTCGCCGTCGGCGCGGGCGGTGCCCGCCGCGGCGAGATCGTCTGCCACGGCCTCATCGGCGGG